>NZ_JBEPCJ010000027.1:0-113228 GCF_040299565.1 Spirillospora sp. NPDC000708 | reverse complement strand
GGCTGACGGGTTGTTGGAGTTCACCGGCCGGGCCGATGAGCAGGTCAAGGTCCGCGGGTTCCGCATCGAACCCGGCGAGATCGAAGCCGTCCTGAGCACCCACCCGGCCGTCGGGGCCGTGGCGGCGGGAGTCGTTGGCCGGGACACGGACGCGCGGCTGGTGGCGTGGCTGGTGCCTGCCACCCCCGAGGCTGGAATTCCCGAAGCGGGCGAGTTGCGCGAGTTCGCGGCCGAGCGCCTGCCCGACTACATGATCCCCGCCCTGTTCACCGAGCTCGCCGCGCTCCCGCTGACACCGAACGGCAAACTCGACCGCGCGGCACTGCCCGACCCCGGCACCGAACGGCCCGAGGTCTCCGCCGGCTACCAGCCGCCGAGAACGGAAACAGAACAGATCCTCGCCGGAATCTGGGCGCAGGTCCTCGGCATCGACCGCGTCGGCGGCGATGACAACTTCTTCGAGCTCGGCGGCGATTCCATCATCAGCATCCGGGTGGTGGCGGAGGCACGGAAGTCCGGAGTGCACCTGTCCGCCGGGCAGATCTTCGAGCATCAGACGGTGGCTCGGCTGGCGGCGGCGGCCGGTACGCGGGAAACGGCCGCTCCGTCCGAGCAGGGACCGGTGACCGGTGATTTCCCGCTGACCCCGGTGCAGCGGGAGTTCTTCGCGGACTGCCCGTCCGACCCCTCGCATTTCAACCAGTCCGTCTTGCTGACGGCCGACGGTCCCGTGCGGGAGCGGCCCCTCCGCGAGGCGGTCCGGGCCCTGCTGGATCACCATGATGTGCTGCGGTCGCGGTTCGTCGCCCGCGACGGCGCCTGGACGGCCCGCGTCGACGCCGCGGAGCCGGCCGACGTGCTGTGGCCGGCGGACGCCGCGTCCGGGAACGGCTCCCGCCGGCGGCTGGCCGACGCCGCGCATGCCAGCCTGAACCTGGAGGAAGGGCCGCTGCTGCGGCTCGTGCTGTTCGAGCGCGACAGGACGCTGCTGGTGGTGGCGCATCACCTGGTGGTGGACGCGGTGTCCTGGCCGATCCTCGTCGAGGACCTGTCCACGGCCTACGACCAGGCCGAACGGGGACTCGAGATCACGCTGCCGGCCAAGACCTCCTCATTCGCGCGGTGGGCGCGGCGGCTGACGGAGCTGGCCGCCACACCGGAGCTCGCGGAGGAGACCGGCTACTGGCGCCGCGCCGCCGGGGCCGGTGTCGTCCCGCGCGATCACGACGGAGAGAACACGCGCGCCTCCGCCCGGCGGCTGCACACCGCGCTCACGGAGCGGGATACGGAGCGGCTGCTGCACGAGGTCCCGTCGGCCTACGGGACGCAGATCAACGACGTCCTGCTGACGGCGCTCGGGATCGTCCTGACCGGCTGGTCCCGGTCGGCCGCTCTCGCGGTCGACGTGGAAGGCCATGGCCGGGAGGACGTGGGCGCGGACATCGACGTGTCCCGCACGGTGGGCTGGTTCACCAGCGTGTACCCGGTCGTGCTGCACGCGTCCGCCGAAGGCGACCTCGGCGCGGCACTGCAGCGGACCAAGGAGGACCTGCGCGCCGTGCCGCGCCGCGGGCTCGGCTACGGGTTGCTGCGCTACCTGCGCGGCGCCGTGGACGGGTCCCACACGGACGTGAGGTTCAACTACCTCGGCCTTTCCGGCCAGGCCGTTCCCGCCGGCGACGGCACCGCCGGATTCCTGATGACCGACGACACGCTCGGCCGCGGGGTCCCTCCCGACGGGAAGCGCAGCCACCTGCTCGACATCACCGGCCGCGTCGCCGCCGGACGCCTGGAAATCGTCTGGTCCTATTCGACCGATGTGCACGACGAGACGACCGTAGAAGCGCTGGCGCGGCGTTACACGGAGGTCCTCACCAGGCTGATCGAGCACTGCTGCGCTCCCGGTGCCGGCGGCTACACCCCGTCCGACTTCCCGCTGTCCGGGCTGGACCAGGAATCCCTCGACTTCATCCAGCAGAGCTTCGGTTCCCCCGCTCCATCGCACGAGACCACCAATTCCGGAGGCTGGTCATGACGTCATCCGACATGGCGGCAGTTTCTCGAGGCCGTGCCATCGAGGACATCTACCCGCTGACCGGCCTGCAGCACGGGATGCTGCTGCATTCGCAGTTGTCGGACGACGGCGGAATGTACTGGACGCAGACCGGGCTGCTGCTGGAAGGAGAGCTGGACGCCGGGCTCCTGCGGCGGGCGTGGGAGGCGGCGTTCGCGCGGCATCCGGTGCTGCGGTCGGGCGTGGTGTGGGAGCGGGTGGCGGCCCCCGTGGCGGTCGTGTCCCGGCATGTCGATCTGCCCTGGCAGGTGGTGGATCTGTCGGAACAGGACGGCGAAGCGCAGGCCCGGGCGGTCGAGGAGTTCCTGGCCGAGGACCGCGCGCGCGGCGCCGACTTCGGCGCGCCCTCGCTGGTCCGGGTGGCGTTGCTGGTCCTCGGCCCGCAGCGTCACCAGCTGGTCGTGAGCATGCACCACCTGGTGATGGACGGGTGGAGCCGGCCGATCGTGCTGGGAGACGTCCTGCAGGCGTACCGCGCGCTCGCGGCGGGGGCCGCCGTGCCGGACGGTCCGCCCCGGAGGCCGTTCCGTGACTTCGTCGCATGGCTGGCCGGCCAGGATTCGGAAGCGGCGGCGGCGTTCTGGCGGCAGCGGCTGGCGGGCGTGCGGGAGACCACGGTGCTGGGCGTGGAAGGAGCGACCGGGAAGGACGGGCAGGGAGAGCGGCATGTGCGGCTCGGTCCCGACGTGCTGCGGGAGCTCGACGCCACCGCACGCCGCTGGCGGGTCACCGTCAACACGGTCATGCAGGGGGCGTGGGCCGTCCTGCTGGGCGTGTACGGGAGCACGGACGACGTCGTGTTCGGAGTGACGTCGTCGGGGCGCGGAGACCAGGTCGACGGGATGGAGTCGATGGTCGGGCTCCTGATCAACACGACTCCGGCACGGGTCCGGGTGGCGCGGGGCGAACCGGTCGACGCATGGCTGCGGACGCTGCAGGAGGAGCAGGCGCGGGCACGCGAGTTCGAGCACACGCCGCTGCCGGAGATCCAGGCGTGCTGCGGCATCCCGGCCGGCCGGCCGCTGTTCTCGACGTTGTTCGCGTTCGAGGACTACCCCGTCGACGCGCTCCGCCAGGGACAGGACGACGTCCAGGACGAGGGCCTGCGTACACAGTGGAACCTCTTCTGGCAACGGAACGAACAGGGGCTCGTCGCTTCCGCCGGCACCGCGCGAGCCTCCGCGATGACGCTGGAGTACGACCGCGCGCGTTTCGACGACGATGCCGTCGAGCGGATGGCCGGGCATCTGCGTGTCCTGCTCGAGGCGATGGCCCACGACACGGGCCACAAGGTCGGAGAGCTGCCGCTGCTGACCCAGGCGGAGCGGCGGCAGGTGCTGCACGCGTGGAACGGGACCGGGCCGACCGTCCCGGTGACGGGCGGCGTCCACGAACTGATCAGCGAGCGCGCGCGACGGTACCCGGACGCGGTGGCCGTCACCGCCGGGGACACGTCGCTGACCTATGCCGGGCTCGGCGACCGGGCCGACCGGCTCGCACGGGTGCTCGCGCAGCGCGGCGTCGGCCCGGGAAGTCTCGTGGCGGTGATGGTCGGGCGTTCCGCCGACCTGGTCGTGGCGCTGCTGGCGATCCTGAAGGCGGGGGCGGCGTACCTTCCCGTCGACCCGGACTACCCGGCCGAGCGGATCCGCTACCTGCTCGCCGACGCCGCCCCGGACCTGGTCCTCTCGGCCGGTGAACTCGCCGACCGGGTGCCCGACGGAGCCGCGCCCGCCCTGGTCCTCGATGATGCGCGGGTCCAGGCGTCGGCATCCGGTCCCGCGGGTCCGGGTGAGGCGCCGCCTCGCTCGACGCGGCCGGAGGACCCGGCATATGTGATCTACACGTCCGGCTCCACCGGGCGTCCGAAGGGCGTCGTCGTCGAGCACCGGAACGTGGTCCGGCTGCTCGCCGCGACGGACCCGTGGTTCGGGTTCGGGCCGCAGGACGTGTGGACCTTCTTCCACTCCTACGCCTTCGACTTCTCGGTATGGGAGATCTGGGGCTCGCTGCTCACCGGCGGCCGGCTGGTCGTCGTCCCCTACCTGGTCACCCGGTCGCCCGGCACGTTCCGGTCGCTTCTCGCCGCCGAACGGGTGACCGTCCTGAACCAGACACCCTCGGCGTTCTACCAGCTCATGGGCCCGTGGGACGACGGCGGCGGGCTCGCCGTCCGGTACGTGATCTTCGGAGGCGAGGCGCTGGACGGCGCCCGGGCCGCCCGCTGGCTGCGGGCCGCCCCGGACCGCCCGGAGCTGGTCAACATGTACGGCATCACCGAAACGACGGTGCACGTCACCAGGCACGTCGTCGACGGGACGTCCGACGGCGCGTCGAGCGTCATCGGCGAGCCCATCCCGGACCTGCGGGTGTTCGTCCTGGACGGCTCGCTGCGGCTCGTTCCGGCCGGGGTCGCGGGCGAACTGTACGTGTCGGGCGCGGGGCTGGCGCGGGGCTACCTGAACCGGGCGGCCCTGACGGCCGAGCGGTTCGTGGCCGGCCCCTTCGGCGGCCCCGGCGAGCGGATGTACCGGACCGGCGACCTGGTCCGGTGGCGGCCCGACGGGCGGTTGGAATTCGTCGGCCGGGCCGACGACCAGATCAAGGTCCGCGGCTTCCGGGTGGAACCCGGAGAGGTCGAGGCCGCCCTGGCGGCTCACCCCGCGGTCGGCGCGGCGGTCGTGGCGACGGCCGGAGAGCAGGACGAGGCGCGGCTGGCGGCCTGGCTGGTGCCGGCCGGGGCGGGAACCGCGACGCCGGACGCGGGCGAGCTGCGGGCCTTCCTCACGGCCCGGCTGCCGGAGTTCATGGTCCCCTCGGTGTTCACTTGGCTGCCGTCGTTGCCGCTGACGCCCAGCGGCAAGGTCGACCGGGCGGCGCTGCCCGCCCCGGCCGCGGAAAGGCCGAACCTGGGCGCGTCCATCGCCCCCGCCACTCCGACCGAGGAACTGCTCGCGGGGATCTGGTCCGAGGTTCTCGGCGTGGACCGCGTCGGCGCCGGCGACGGATTCTTCGAACTGGGCGGCCACTCCCTGCTGGCGACGCGGGTCATCTCCCGGATCCGCGCCGTGTTCGGGGTGGAGATCCCGCTGTCGCTGCTGTTCGACCGGCCGACCGTCCGCAGCCTGGCCAGGTCGATCGGCGAAGTCGCGTCCGGCACGGTGCTGCCGCCGGTAACGAACGGGACCAGGGACGTGCCCCTGCCGCTCTCGTTCGCCCAGCAGCGGCTGTGGTTCCTCGACCAGATGGAGCCCGGCTCCAGCGAGTACAACCTCGCGCTGCCGGTACGGCTGCCGGGAACGCTGGACGTGGCGGCGCTGGGAGCGGCGCTGTCGGCGCTGGTCGAGCGGCATGAGGTGCTGCGGACGCGGCTGGTCGCGGGCGAGGACGGTCGGCCGTTCCAGGTGATCGACCCGGCGTCGCCGTTCCCTCTGCCCGTGGCCGACGTCTCCGGTGCGGCGGACCCCGTGGCGGCGGCCGGTGCGTTGGTGGTGGCGGACGCGGCGGAGCCGTTCGACTTGGCGGCCGGGCCGCTGGTGCGGGGATGTCTGGCGAGGCTCGCTGGTGACGACCACGTGCTGGTGCTGGCTGTGCATCACATCGTCTTCGATGAATGGTCGGCGGGGATTTTCCGGCGTGAGCTGGCGGCGCTGTATGAGGCGTTCCGGCGTGGTGAGGCGGATCCGTTGCCGGCGTTGCCGGTGCAGTATGCGGATTTCGCGGTGTGGCAGCGTCAATGGCTGACCGGTCAGGTGCTGGAAGGGCAGTTGGCGTACTGGCGCGAGCAACTGGCGGACGTCCCGGTGCTGGACCTGCCGACTGATCGGCCGCGGCCGCCGGTGCGGTCCACCACGGGCTCGTTCGAGGCTTTCACCTTCCCCGCGACGGTGGCCGAGGGCCTGCGTGCGGTGGCGCGCGAGGGCGGCGCGAGCATGTTCATGACGGTGCTGTCGGCGTTCATGGTGCTGCTGGGGCGGTATGCGGGTCAGGACGATGTGGTGGTGGGGACGCCGGTGGCGAACCGGGATCGGGCCGAGACCGAGGGTCTGATCGGGTTCTTTGTGAACACGCTGGTGATGCGGGCGGACCTGTCGGGTGATCCGTCGTTCGGTGGGTTGCTGCGGCAGGTGCGGCAGGTGGCGTTGGCGGCGTACGCGAACCAGGATCTGCCGTTCGAGCAGCTGGTGGACGAGCTGGTCACCGAACGGGACCAGTCCCGTACCCCCCTCTTCCAGGTGGTCGTCGGCTACACGGCCGGCGAGACCGTCGCCGACGAGAGCATGATGCGCTGGGCCGGCGAGACGGGCGGATTGCCGGTGCGGACCGACGTGGTGGTAACGGTCGGCGAAGGGCCCGGCGGCGACTTGGTGGCGGGGGTCCAGTACAGCACTGCCCTTTTCGACGCCGAAACCGTGGCGCGATTGATGGGCCATTTAGGGGTGCTGCTGGAGGGCATTGCCGAAGATGGCGGCGGACGCCGCTTGTCGGAATTGCCGATGGTGTCGCTGGAAGAGCGCGAGGAGTTACTGGGCTGGGGCGTCGGCGCGGAGAGCGGTGCGGCCGGTGACATCGACGGCGTGGCGGATCTGGTCCTAGGCCATGCCGGAGCGCAGGCCGATGCGGTGGCGGTGGTGGTCGGGGACGTAAGCGTGACTTACGAGCGGCTGGTGAGGCGTGCGGAGCGGTTAGCGGGCTATCTGCAGGGGCTGGGTGTCGGTGCGGGGTCGGTGGTGGGTCTGTGTGTGCCGCGCGGTGTGGAGATGGTGGTTGGCGTACTGGGCGTGTGGTTGGCGGGTGCGGCGTATGTGCCGTTGGACCCGGGGTATCCGGCGGACCGGCTCGGTTTCATGCTCGCCGACAGCGGCGCCAGCGTCGTGGTGGGGACGGCGGAGTCGGCGGCTGTCTTCGGGACGGTGTCGTCCGGGCTGGAGCGGGTGGTCTTGGACGACCCGGCGACGGCGGCGGCTCTTTCGTCCGCACCGGCGGTGCGTGACCCTGCGGCTGGTGAGGGCCTGGCGTATGTGATGTACACGTCGGGGTCGACGGGTCGGCCGAAGGGTGTGCTGGTCGGCCATGGCGGTGTCGCGAATCTGGTGGCGGGTCAGGGTCCGGTGTTCGGGATCACCCCGGGGATGGCTGTGGCCGGGTTCGCGTCGTTCAGTTTCGACGCGGCGGTGTCGGAGGTGTGGGTGACCCTCGGTCGCGGCGGACGGCTGGTGATCGTGGATGAATCCGAGCGGGTGGACACCGCGCGGTTGGGGCGGCTGTTGGCTGCGGCGGGTGTGGGTGTGGTGACGTTGCCGCCGTCGGTGGCCCGTGTGGTCGACCCGGCCGAGTTCGCGGGTTTGGCGACGTTGGTGTTGGCGGGCGAGCGGGCCGATGAGCAGGTGGTGGCCCGGTGGGCCGACCGCTGCGTGGTGGTGAACGCCTATGGACCGACCGAGGCATCGGTGTGCGCGACCGCCGGGCCGGTGGATCCGGCCGCGAGTGTGGTGCCGATCGGCGCACCGCTACCGGGCGTGCGGGTGCACGTGCTGGATGAGCGCTTGAGTCCGGTGCCGATGGGTGTGGCGGGTGAGTTGTTCATCGGTGGTCTGGGCTTGGCGTGGGGTTATGCGGGGCGGGCGGCGTTGACCGCCGAGCGGTTCGTCGCCGATCCGCTGACTGGCGACGGGTCCCGGTTGTATCGCTCGGGCGACCGGGCGCGGTGGCGTCCAGGCGGCGTGCTTGAGTTCCTCGGCCGGATCGACGAGCAGGTCAAGCTGCGCGGGTTCCGGATCGAGCCCGGCGAGGTCGAGGCCGTACTGACCGCCCACCCCGACATCAGCGCCGCCGCAGTAGCCGTCACCGAAGGCCAAGGAGATCCGCGCTTGGCGGCGTGGCTGGTCCCCGCCGACCCGGACGCCGGCATCCCCACGTCCTCCGCGCTCCGTGAATTCGCCGGGACACGGCTGCCCGAATTCATGGTCCCCGCCCACTTCACCGAGATCGCACGATTCCCGCTGACCCGCAGCGGAAAGCTGGACCGCGCGGCGCTGCCCGCGCCGGACGCAACCCCGTCCGAATCCGATGGCCACAGCTCGCCGCGCGGCGAGCTGGAAGAACTTCTGGCGGGGATCTGGGAGCAGGTGCTCGGCATCAGCCCGATCAGCGCCACCGACAGCCTCTTCGAACTCGGCGGGAACTCGCTCCTGCTCGTCCAGATCATCACCCGCGTGCGCGAGGTGTTCGGCGTCGACATCAAGGTCGCCGCCATTTTCGAGCAGCCCACCATCCGCCGGTTCGCCGCCGTCATCGAGGAGACCACCACCGGGACGGCGGTCCCGCCGGTGGTCCCGGTGCCGCGCGATCAGCGGCTTCCGCTGTCGTTCGGCCAGCAGCGGCTCTGGTTCGCCGACCAGCTCGAACCCGGGTCGGTCGAGTACAACGTGCCGATGCCGCTGCGGTTGCCGGCGGCGGTGGACGCCGCCGCGCTGCAAGCGGCGCTGTCGGCGGTGACGCGGCGGCACGAAGTGCTGCGCACCAGGCTGCTCGCTGGCCAGGACGGCGTCCCCTACCAGGTCATCGACCCGCCGGCCCCCTTCCCGCTGCCCGTCGTCGACGTGTCCGGCGCGGCACACCCGAGGCGGGCGGTCGAGGCGCTGGTGGCCGCGGACGTGGCGGCCCCCTTCGACCTGGCGGCCGGACGGCCGATCCGTGCCTGCCTGATCCGGCTGGCACCCGACGACCACGTGCTCGTGCTGACGGCGCACCATGTCGTCAACGACGAGTGGTCCTGGCGGATCCTGCGCCGCGAGCTGTCGGCGCTGTACGACGCGGCCGCGGCCGGCGCGCCGGACCCGCTGCCGCCGCTCCCGGTGCAGTACGCCGACTTCGCCGCCTGGCAGCGGCGGTGGCTGGCTGGGGAGGTGCTCGACGGGCTGCACGAGTACTGGGGACGGCAGCTCGCCGGCGTCCCGGTGCTCGAACTGCCCACCGACCGCCCGCGCCCTCCGGTCCGCGCCGCGGCGGCGGGCGCGGTGGTCGAGTTCCGCGTCCCGGCGAGCACCGCCGGACGGTTGCGCGAGCTGGCCGCGGCGAACGACGCCACCATGTTCATGACGTTGTTCGCGGTCGTCACCGTGCTGCTGAGCCGCTACACCGGCCAGGACGACGTGGCGGCGGGGACGCCCGTGGCGAACCGGAGCCGGGCCGAGACCGAGGACCTCATCGGCTTCTTCGTCAACGACATCGTGCTGCGCGTGGACGTGTCGGGCGACCCGGCCTTCCCCGAGCTCCTGGGACGGGTCCGGCGGGTGGCCCTGGAGGCGTACGCGCATCAGGAGCTGCCCTTCGACCAGCTGGTGACGGCGCTGGTGACCGATCGGGACAGGTCCCGCACCCCGCTCTTCCAGGCGCTGTTCAACTACTTCGCCGCGGGCCGCGACCAGGACGAGAACGGCGGCGGCCCGGGCGGGCGCACCGCCTTCTCGCCCGACGACGTCCAGGCCGGCACCGTCGCCCGGTACGACCTGCGGCTCATGTTCGCCGACGACGATGACGGCCTGATCGCCGGTCTGGAATACAGCACGGCTCTGTTCGAGCCCGCCACGATCCAGCGGATGGCCGGGCACCTGGAGACGCTGCTGCGCGCCTTGGCCGCCGATGAGGACGTCCACCTCTCCCGCCTGCCGATGCTTCCCGCGCCCGAGCGGGAGCAACTGCTGGACGAATGGAACGACACCGGGGCGGCAGTTCCGGAACCGGCCGTCCACGAGCTCGTCTCGGCGCAGGCGGCGAGGAATCCCGATGCCACGGCGGTCGTCTGCGAAGACCTCACGCTCAGCTACGGGCATCTGGAGGAGCGGGCGAACCGGCTGGCGCACTACCTGCGCGGCCTGGGGGCGGCGGCGGAGACCGTCGTCGGGCTGTGCCTGGACCGCACACCGGACCTGGTGGTGGCGATCCTGGCGGTCCTGAAGGCGGGCGCCACCTATCTGCCGCTGGATCCCGCCTACCCGCCGGAGCGGCTGGCGTTCATGCTCGCCGACAGCCGCTCGGCCATCCTGCTCGGCACGGCCGGGATCGTGGACGACCTCCCGGTGGGACGGGTCCGGACCGTCGCGCTCGACGACCCGGCGGTGCGGACCGCGCTGGCGGCGATGCCGGCGTCGCCCGTTCCGGAGGCCGGCGGCCGGCCGGAGGACCTGGCGTACGTGATCTACACGTCCGGGTCGACGGGCTGGCCGAAGGGCACGATGGTCGAGCACCGCTCGCTGGCCAACTACGTCGCGTGGTTCAACCGGCGGTTCTCGATCACGTCCGCCGACCGCGTGCTCGTCTCGTCGTCGCCGAGCTTCGACGCGTTCGGCATCGAGCTGTACCCGGCGCTGGCCGCCGGCGGGTCGCTGGTCGTCATGCCGCCGTCCGTCACGTCCGCCGACACCGGCCGGCTGCTCGGCGTGGCCGCCCGGGGAGCGGCGACGCTGCTCGCCCTCGTCCCGACCGTGCTGAAGATGATCGCCGGGCATCCGGAGCTGGCCCGGTGCACGGCGGTGCGGCAGGTGGTCTGCGGCGGCGAGCAGCTGCTCGGCGAGGTCGTGGCCGAGTTCGCGGACCGGCTTCCCGTCCCGGTGCACAACGTGTACGGGCCGACCGAGGCCACCATCGACGTCACCTCGTACACCCAGCCGTGGGAGGACCGCGCGCAGGGCCGGCTCCCGATCGGGCGGCCGGTCGACAACACCCGCCTGTACGTGCTGGCGGCGGACGGCGCGCTCGCGCCGATCGGCGTCCCCGGGGAGCTGCACATCGGCGGCGCCGGGCTGGCGCGGGGCTACTACGGCAGGCCGGCGCTGACCGCGGAGCGGTTCGTGGCGGATCCGTTCCGCGCGGACGGCTCGCGGGTGTACCGCAGCGGCGACAAGGTGCGGTGGCTGGCGGGCGGCGTCATCGAGTTCCTCGGCCGGGCCGACGACCAGGTCAAGCTCCGCGGAGTGCGGATCGAGCTGGAGGAGATCGAAGCCGCGCTCAAGGACCACTACTCGATCCGCGATGCCGTCCTCATGGTCCGCGAGGACGTGCCGGGAGACCGGCGGCTCACCGCCTACGTGGTGCCCGATGACCCGGACGAGGACCTGCCGTCGGCCGGTGACCTGCGAGGATACCTCCGCCAGCGGCTGCCGGAGTTCATGATCCCCGCCGTCTTCGTGCCGCTGCCCGCCGTGCCGCTCACCCCGAACGGCAAGGTGGACCGGGCGGCGCTGCCCGCGCCCGCGGCGGACCGGTCCGGTCTCGGCGCTCCGCAGGAGCCGCGCACGGAGACCGAGCGGCTGCTGGCGGAGGTCTGGGCCCGGGTGCTCGGCACCGGCACGGTCGGGATCGCGGACGACTTCTTCGAACTGGGCGGGCACTCGCTGCTGGCGATCCAGGTGATCTCGCGGGTGCGGGAGGTGTTCGGCGCGGACCTGCCGGTCGCCGCGCTGTTCGATCACCCGACCGTGGCGGAGCTGGCCGAGGCGCTCGAGCGGACCGCCGCCGGCGCTGCGGCGCCGCCGGTCGTGCCGGTGGGCCGGGAGCGGCGGATACCGCTCTCGTTCGGTCAGCAGCGGCTGTGGTTCCTCGACCAGATGGAGCCGGGGTCCGTCGAGTACGTGGTCGCGATGCCCGTCCGGCTGGGCGGGGACCTGGACGTGGCGGCGCTCGGCGCGGCGCTGTCGGCGCTCGCCGCGCGGCACGAGGTGCTGCGGACGCGGCTGGTGGCCGGTGACGACGGCGTGCCGTGCCAGGTGATCGACCCGCCGTCCCGGCTCCCGCTGCCGGTGGCCGACGTGTCCGGCGCGGCGGACCCGTTCCGCGCGGCGAGAACGCTGCTGGCCGCGGTGGCGATGGAGCCGTTCGACCTGGCGGCCGGGCCGCTGCTGCGGACCTGCCTCATCCGGCAGGCTCCCGGCGAGCACGTCCTGGCCGTGTCGGCGCACCATGCGGTCTTCGACGAGTGGTCGGGGCCGGTGCTGCGACGCGAGCTGGGTGCGCTGTACGAGGCGTTCCGGCGGGGCGAGCCGGATCCGCTGCCGGCGTTGCCGGTGCAGTACGCGGATTTCGCGGTGTGGCAGCGGCGCTGGCTGACCGGCGAGGTGCTGGAAGAGCAACTGGCCTACTGGCGGGAGCAGTTGGCCGACGCTCCGGTGCTGGACCTGCCGACCGACCGCCCCCGTCCACCGGTGCGGTCGACCGCCGGGGACACGGTGGAGGTCACCGTTCCGCCCGAGGTCGCCGACGGTCTGCGCGCGGTGGCGCGGGACGCCGGCGCGACGATGTTCATGACGGTGTTGGCGGCGTACATGGTCCTGCTGGGGCGGTACACCGGTCAGGACGACATCGTGGTGGGGACGCCGGTGGCGAACCGGGACCGGGCCGAGACCGAGGGTCTGATCGGGTTCTTCGTGAACACGCTGGTGATGCGCGCGGACTTGTCCGGCGACCCGACCTTCGCCGAGTTGCTGGAGCAGGTCAGGGGTACCGCTCTGGACGCCTACGCCCACCAGGACCTGCCGTTCGAGCAACTCGTCGACGAGCTGGTCACCGAACGGGACCGCTCCCGCACCCCGCTGTTCCAGGTGCTGCTCAACTACACCGCGACAGCGGCGGAACCAGCCCCGGGCCAGCGGAACGACGGCGCCGCCCCGGACGTGACGGCCAAATTCGACCTGCGGCTGATCCTCGCCGAACGAGTCGGCGGAGGCCTTACCGGCGAGCTCCACTACAGCACCGCCCTGTTCGACGCGGCGACGGCGGAGCGGATGACCGGGCACCTGGGAACGCTGCTCGCGGCGATCTCGGCCGACGCGGGACGGCCGGTGTCGCGGCTGCCGCTGCTGACCCGGACGGAGCACGCCGAGCTGGTCGCCGGGCAGGACGCCGCCCCGGCCGCCCCGGCCGACGCGTCTGCCGCGTCCGCGGCGGGCGGGCTGGCCGAGCTGATCGCGGCCCGCGCGGCGGAACGTCCCGACGCGGTCGCGGTGGCCGGCGCCACGGAGTGCCTGACCTACGGGGCCCTGCTGGCCCGGGCGAGGCGGCTCGCCGCGTACCTCCGGCTGCAAGGAGCGGGCACGGAGGTCCTCGTCGGAGTCTGCCTGGACCCCGGGCCGGACCTGGCGGTGGCCATCCTCGCGGTGTGGCTGACCGGCGGCGCGTACCTGCCGCTCGACGGCGGCCATCCCGTCCAGCGGCTCGCGTTCATGCTGGCCGACAGCCGGGCCAGCATGCTGCTGGGGACCACCGACACGGCTGCGGACCTGCCCGCCGGGCGGCTGCGGGTCGTCCTGATGGACGACCCCGCCGTCAACGGGCCATGGACGCTGGAGCCGGTCCGTCCGGCACCGCCGAGCCGGCTCGCCTACGTCATGTACACCTCGGGGTCGACGGGAACGCCGAAGGGCGTCCAGGTCACCCAGAGCGGCCTGGTGGCCTACGTCGCCGCGGTCGCGGACCGCGCCGGGCTGGGCGGCGCCGGCCTGCGGTACGGGCTGGTGCAGCCCGTCGCCACCGACTTCGGCAACACCATGCTGTTCACCGGCCTGGCGACCGGGGGAACGGTGCAGATGCTGCCGCAGGCGGACGCCACCGACGCCGGCGGGTTCGCCCGCTGGTCGGCCGAGCGCGGCATCGACCATCTCAAGATCGTGCCCTCGCACCTGGCCGCGCTGGCCGGCGCGGACGAGCCCGGCCGGCTGCTGCCCCGCGGCGTGCTCATGCTCGGCGGCGAGGCGACGCCCGCACCGCTGGCGCGGCGGATTCTGGCCGCCGCCGACGGGTGCGCGGTGGTGAACCACTACGGTCCGACCGAGACCACCATCGGCGTCGTCGCCGCCCGGCTGCGGCCGGAGCAGCTCGAACGCGGCGGGATCCCGCTGGGCTCCCCCCTCGGCGGGACCCGGGCCTACGTCCTGGACAAGCACCTCAACCCCGTTCCCGCCGGGGTGAGCGGCGAGCTGTACATCGGCGGAGCGCAGGTCGCCCGCGGTTACGGCGGGCGCCCCGCGCTGACCGCGGAGCGCTTCGTCGCCGACCCGTTCGGCGCGGACGGCGAGCGGCTGTACCGGACCGGGGACCTGGTCCGGCGGCGGGCCGATCACCTGCTGGAGTTTCTCGGCCGGACCGACGACCAGGTCAAGGTGCGCGGTTTCCGGATCGAGCTGGGCGAGGTGCAGGCGGCGCTGGCCGCCCATCCGGCGGTCGCGGCCGTGGCGGTGACGGTCACCGGGGAGGACGCGGACCGGCGCGTGGCCGCCTGGCTGGTGCCGGCCGACGCCGCCGCCGGCGTCCCGGCGGTGGGCGAGCTTCGCGCGTACCTGGCCGAGCGGTTGCCGGAGTTCATGGTGCCGTCGGTGTTCACCGAGCTGGCGGCGCTGCCGCTGTCGCCGAACGGGAAGCTGGACCGGTCGGCGCTGCCGGAGCCGGAGGCGTCGCGGCCGGCCGGACGCGAGTTCGTCGCGGCGTCGTCGCCGGTGCAGCAGCTGCTCGCGGAGATGTGGGCGGCGGTGCTCGGGGTGGAGCGGGTCGGCGCCGATGACAACTTCTTCGAGCTGGGCGGCCATTCGCTGCTGGCGACGCAGGTCGTCTCGCGGGTGCGGGAGGTGTTCGGGGCGGAGGTGCCGGTGGCGGCCCTGTTCGACCGCCCGACGGTGGCCGGGCTCGCGGATGCCCTTGAGGGCGCCGACCGCGTCGCCGTCCCCGCCGTGGTCCCGGTGCCACGGGACGGGCGGCTGCCGCTGTCGTTCGCGCAGCAGCGGCTGTGGTTCCTGGGGCAGCTGGAGCCGGGGCTGGCCGAGTACAACGCGCCGATGCCGATGGGCCTGGCCGGTGAGCTGGACGTGGCGGCGCTCGGGGCGGCACTGTCGGCGATCACCCGGCGGCATGAGGTGCTGCGGACGCGCCTGGTGGCGGACGCGGACGGGGTGCCGTTCCAGGTGATCGACCCGCCGTCGCCGTTCCGGCTGCCCGTCGCCGACGTCTCCGGTGCGGCGGACCCGCGGCAGGCCCTCCGCGCGCTGGTGGCCGCCGACGCGGTCGCGCCGTTCGACCTGGCCGCCGGGCCGGTGATCCGGGCCTGCCTGGTCCGGGTCACCGCCCAGGACCACGTACTGGTCCTGGCCCTGCACCACGTGGTCAGCGACGAGTGGTCCGCGCTGATCCTTCGCAGCGAACTGGAGGCGCTGTACGCGGCTCTCCGGCGCGGTGAGCCGGACCCGCTGCCACCGCTGCCGGTGCAGTACGCGGACTTCGCGGTCTGGCAGCGGACCCGGCTGTCCGGGCAGGCGCTGGAATCCCAGCTCGCCTACTGGCGGGAGCGGCTGGCCGGGCTGCCCGTCCTGGAACTGCCGGCCGACCGGCCCCGTCCGCCGGTGCGCTCCTCGGCCGGGGACGTGGTCCGCTTCACCGTTCCGGCGCAGGTCGCCGCCGGACTGCGGGCGGTGGCCCGGCAGGGCGGAGCGACGATGTTCATGACCGCGCTGGCCGCGTTCGCGGTACTGCTGGGACGGTACGCCGGCCAGGACGACGTCGTGGTCGGAACGCCGGTGGCGAACCGGAACCGGGCGGAGACCGAGGCGCTCATCGGCTTCTTCGTGAACACGCTGGTGATGCGGGCGGACCTGGCCGGGGATCCGTCCTTCGCCGACGTGCTCGGCCGGGTCCGGACGGCGGCGCTGCAGGCGTACGCGCACCAGGACCTGCCGTTCGAGCGGCTGGTCGACGAACTCGCCCCCGAGCGCGACCGGTCCAGGACCCCGCTGTTCCAGGTGCTGTTCAACTACGAGGACGAGACCGGCCGCGAGGCGCCGCACCCGGACGGCGGCCTCATCCGCGGCCCGCGCGAGAGCACCGACGCGCTCGGGGTCGGCGTCATCGCCAGGGCCGACCTGAGGCTGGTCCTGGTCGAGCGGGACGACGGCCTGACCGGGCTGATGGAGTACGGCACGGCGCTGTTCGACCGCGCCACGATCCAGCGGATGGCGGCGCACCTCGAAGTGCTTCTGGCCGCGGTGGCCGCGGGCCCGGACACCCGGGTGTCCGAGCTGCCACTGATGACCGCGGCGGAACGAGAGCGGCTCCTCTCCAACGGAACCGGCGCCGCGCCGGCGGCACCGGCCACCGGCAGCGTCGCCGAACTGACCGCCGCGCGCGCCGCGGCGACCCCGGACGCGGTGGCCGTGACCGCGGGCGGCACGTGCCTGTCGTACGGTGCGCTGATCGCGCGCGCGGCCCGGCTGGCGCACTACCTGCGCCGGGCGGGCGTCGGACGGGGATCGGTGGTCGCGCTGAGCCTCGGCCGGGACGCGGACGCGTTCGCGGCGGTCACCGGGGTGTGGATGGCGGGCGCCGCCTGGGTGTCGCTCGACCCGGACTATCCCCCGGACCGGCTGGCCTTCATGCTGAAGGACAGCCAGGCCGGCGTGCTGGTCGCGACGGCCGCGACCGCCGGGGACATGCCCGCCGGCCGGCTGCGGGTGATCACGCTCGACGACCCGGTGGAGCGGGCGGCGATCGCGGAGATGCCGGCCGAGCCGCCCGCCGTCCCGGTGAGCGGCGACGACCTGGCGTACCTGGTGTACACGTCGGGTTCCACGGGACGGCCCAAGGGCGTCCTCGTCCGGCACGAGGGCGCGGCGAACCTGGCGGCCGGGCTCGGCCCGGAACTCGGCGCCGCCCCCGGCGTCCGGGTGCTGCACTTCGCCTCGTTCGGCTTCGACGGCTCGGTCCTCGAACTGGCGACGGTGCCCGCGGCCGGAGGGACGCTCGTGGTGGCCGATGCGCGGGAGCGGACGGCCCCGGACGCGCTGGCGGCCCTGCTGCGGGCCGAGGGAGTGGCGGTGGCGGTGCTGCCGGTGTCGCTGCTCTCGCTGCTGGCGCCGGAGCAGGTGCCGGGCCTGCGGACGCTGGTCGGAGCGGGCGACCGGTTCGACGCCGCCGTCGCGGCGAGATGGCAGGTCCCCGGGTTGCGGGTGCTCAACGGGTACGGGCCGACGGAGGCGACGGTCATGTGCTGCACCGGCCCGGCGTCCGGGCCGCAGGACGGCCCGCGCGGGGTGCCGATCGGCGTGCCGGCGCCGGGCGTCCGGCTGCACGTGCTGGACGCGAGCCTGGGCATGGTACCGGAGGGCGTGGCCGGTGAGCTGTTCATCGGAGGCGCCGGAGTGGCGCGCGGGTACCAGCGCCGCGCGGCGCTCACCGCGGAGCGGTTCGTCGCGGACCCGTTCGCCGGTGACGGATCGCGGCTCTACCGGACCGGGGACGTGGTCCGGTGGCGCGGCGACGGCCGGCTCGAATTCGTGGGCCGCGTGGACGAGCAGGTGAAGGTGCGCGGGTTCCGGGTGGAACCGGGCGAGGTCGAAGCGGTCCTCGCCGCGCATCCGGACGTGGGCGCCGCGGTGGTGGCGGCGACCGGGGAGCAGGCGGAGGCCCGGCTGGCCGCCTGGCTGGTGCCCGCCGATCCCGGCGCGGGCATCCCCGCCGCCGGGGAACTGCGGGAGTACGCGTCCGGGCGGCTGCCGGAGTTCATGGTCCCGGCGACCTTCACCGAGATCACCGAACTGCCGCTGACCGTCAACGGGAAGATCGACTTCGCTGCGCTGCCGGACGAGGCCACCGACCGCCCGGACGTGGGCGGGTTCGTGGCGCCCGTCACCGAGACCGAGCAGGCGCTCGCGGCGATCTGGGCCGACGTCCTCAAGCTGGACCGGGTGGGGATCGAGGACAACTTCTTCGAACTCGGCGGCCACTCGCTGCTCGGCACGCAGGTGATGTTCAAGATACGCGGGCTCTTCGGCGTGGAGATCCCCATCTCGGCCCTGTTCGACCATCCCACGGTGCGCGACCTCGCCCTGGTGATCGAGGAGCGGATCGTGGCGGAAGTAGAGCAGATGTCGGAGAGCGAAGTGCTGCACGCACTCGACAGCCACTCGCGAAACGCGGACCCCGACGAGGGCGGTGCCTTCTGATGAGGATGTCAGCCGAGGAATTCCTCGAGAACCTGCAAGAGCGCGGGGTGCGCCTGCAGATCGCGGGCGGGCGCCTGCGCGTCAAGGCGCCCCGGGACGTGCTGACCGAGGACCTCCGGGCACGACTGGAGGACTACCGGGAGGAGATCGTCGGGCTCCTGGAGCAGCGGCAGGCCGACGGTGGCGCCGGCCGCGTCCCCGGGGTGGTCCCGGTGGCGCGGGACGAGCGGCTGCCGTTGTCGTTCGCGCAGCAGCGGCTGTGGTTCCTGGGGCAACTGGAGCCGGAGTCGGTGGAGTACAACGTCTCGCTGCCGGTGTGGCTGGGCGCGGTGGACGTGGGCGCGTTGTCGGCGGCGCTGTCGGCGGTGGTGGGACGGCATGAGGTGCTGCGGACGCGGCTGGTGGCGGGTGAGGACGGGGTGCCGTTCCAGGTGATCGACCCGCCGTCGCGGTTCTGGCTGCCGGTGGTGGACGTGGCCTCTTCGGTGGATCCGCGCGGGACGGCGGGTGCACTGGTGGGGTCGGACGCGGCGGAGCCGTTCGACCTGGCCATGGGGCCGCTGATCCGCGGCTTCCTGGTGCGGATGTCGGGTGAAGAGCACGTGCTGGTGCTGTCGCTGCATCACGTGGTGAGCGACGAATGGTCGGGCCGCATTCTGCGGCGCGAGCTGTCCGCGTTGTACGAGGCGTTCCGGCGGGGCGAGCCGGATCCGTTGCCGGAATTGCCGGTGCAGTATGCGGATTTCGCGGTCTGGCAGCGCCGGTGGCTGTCGGGTGAGGTCCTGGAAGAGCAGTTGGCGTTTTGGCGGGAGCGGTTGGCTGGGGTGCCGGTGTTGGAGTTGCCGGTGGATCGTTCGCGTCCGGTGGTGCGGTCGTCGGTGGGTGCGGTGGCGGGTTTCCCGGTGTCGGGTGAGGTGGCCGAGGGTTTGCGCGTGGTGGCGCGTGAGAGTGGCGCGACGATGTTCATGACGGTGTTGGCGGCGTTCATGGTGCTGTTGGGGCGGTATGGGGGTCAGGACGATGTGGTGGTGGGGACGCCGGTGGCGGGGCGTGGTCGGGCGGAGACCGAGGGGTTGATCGGGTTTTTCGTTAATACGTTGGTGTTGCGGGTGGATTTGTCGGGGGATCCGTCGTTTGTGGAGTTGTTGGGGCGGGTGCGTCGGGTGGCGTTGGAGGCGTATGCGCATCAGGATGTGCCTTTTGAACGGTTGGTTGATGAGCTGGTGTCGGAGCGGGATCGGTCGCGGACGCCGTTGTTCGAGGTGTTCTTCAATTACGTGACCGGCGGCGGCGAGGGGCTTCTTGGCGGTGAGGTGGACGGTCGCACAAACGGCCGGGCCAATGGTCATGCTGATGGCGGGGGGAATGGTCGTGGTGTGTTGGCTGGTGCGGCGCCGCGGGTGGCGTTGTGTGATTTGACGTTGACGGTGGCTGATGGTGGTTCGGGTGGGTTGGCGGGGGGTTTGGAGTACAGCTCGGCGTTGTTCGATGGGTCGACGGTTCGGCGGATGACGACGCATTTGGGGGTGTTGTTGGAGGCGGTTGCGGTGGATCCGGGTGTGCGGTTGTCGCGGTTGCCGGTGTTGACGTCGCGGGAGCGGGAGCGGGTGGTGTCGGGGTGGAATCGGGTGGTGGCGCCGGTGCCGGCGGAGGGGGTTGTGGGTCGGGTTCTGCGGTGGTCGGTGGAGTGCCCGGACGCGGTCGCGGTGGTGGCTGATGGCGTCTGCGTGACGTATGGGGGTCTGGTGGCGCGCGCGGCGAAGTTGGCGGGTTATCTGCGGGGGCTTGGTGTCGGTGCGGAGTCGGTGGTGGGGATCTGCGTCGAGCGAGGCGCGGAAATGGTGGTGGCCGTTCTGGGCGCCTGGCTTGCCGGAGGTGCCTACGTACCGCTGGACCCGGAGTATCCGGCGGACCGGCTGGAATTCATGCTGGCCGACAGCGGCGCCGACGTCGTGGTGACGATGGCGGAACCGGCGGCCGCATTGGCGGCGGTGCCGTCCGCGATGAAGCGGGTGGTGCTGGATGACCCGGCGACGATCGCGGCCGTGGCGGAATCGCCCGCGGTGCGTGATGGCGCGGTAAGTGCGGCTGGTTTGGCGGCGGTGATTTATACGTCGGGGTCGACGGGGCGGCCGAAGGGTGCGTTGGTGACGCATGGGTCGTTGGCGGGGGTGTTCGCGGGTTGGGAGGTGGCGCATTTCGGTGGTGAGCGGTTGCGGTGGTTGTCGGTGGCGAGCATGAGTTTCGATGTGTTCACCGGTGATGTGGTGCGGGCGTTGGGTTCGGGTGGGGTGTTGGTTTTGGGTGATCCGGGTGTGGTGTTGTCGGTGCGGGATTGGGCGGGGTTGTTGGCGGCGGAGCGGGTGGGGGCGTTGGAGTGTGCGCCGCGTTATGCCGATCAGCTGGCGGATCTCGTCCAGGGGGCGGGGGTGCGGTTGCCGGGGTTGCGTTTGCTGGTGGTGACGACGGATGTGTGGCGGGTTTCCGGGGTGGCGCGGGCGCGCGCTGCGCTGGGAGACGGCGTGCGAATTTTGACGGCTTATGGCGTCACCGAAGCAACGATCGATTCCACGTATAGCCCGCTGGATGGGGTCGGCCAGGCGCCGGACGGCCAGGCGCTTGATGGACCGGTGCCGGTGGGCGGGCCGTTGCCAGGGGCGCGGGTGTACGTGCTCGATCGGTATATGGGACCGGTTGCCGTAGGGGTGACAGGTGAGGTGTTCATCGGTGGCGTGGGGGTGGCGCGGGGGTATGGCGGTCGTCCCGCATTGACGGCGGAGCGGTTTGTCGCTGATCCGTTTGCCGGTGATGGTTCGCGGCTTTATCGGACCGGCGACCGGGGGCGGTGGCGCCCGGGTGGGCAGTTGGAGTTCCTTGGTCGTGCGGACGAGCAGGTCAAGGTGCGCGGATTCCGGATCGAGCCCGGCGAAGTCGAAGCGCTACTGGAATCGCATCCGGCAGTGTCCGCCGCAGTGGTTGGAGTCTGGGGGGTGCAGGAGCACACAAGGCTGACGGCGTGGCTGGTGCCGACCGACCCTGCCGCCGGTATCCCGACGGTGAGTGAGTTGCGCGGGCATCTGGCTGAGCGCTTGCCGGAGTTCATGGTGCCGTCGGTGTTCACCGAGGTGGCGGCGTTGCCGTTGTCGCCGAACGGGAAGGTGGACCGGTCGGCGCTGCCGGCGCCGGATGTGTCGCGTCCCGACGTGGGTGTCTTCACGGCTCCGGCCACCGCGACCGAGGAGCTGTTGGCGGGGATCTGGGCGCTGGTGCTGGAGGTCGAGCGGGTCGGCGCCGACGACAACTTCTTCGAGCTGGGCGGCCATTCACTCCTGGCCACCCAGGTCATCTCACGTGTCCGCGAAGTGTTCGGCACGGAGGTGCCGGTAGCCGCGCTGTTCGACCACCCGACGGTGGCCGGATTGGCGGACGTCGTCGAGGGTCCCAGCGCGGAAGTGCCGGTGCCACCGGTAGAGCCCGCCGGGCGGGACCAGCGCCTGCCGTTGTCGTTTGCGCAGCAGCGGTTGTGGTTCCTGGATCAGATGGAGCCGGGGTCGGTGGAGTACAACGTGCCGGCCCCGGTCGGGCTGGGCGGTGAGGTCGATGTGGCTGCGTTGGGGGCGGCGCTGTCGGCGCTGGTCGAGCGGCATGAGGTGCTGCGGACGCGGCTGGTCGCCGGCCACGACGGGGTCCCGTACCAGGTGATCGATCCGCCATCACCGTTCCCGCTGCCCGTGGTCGATGTGTCGAGTGCCGCCGATCCCCGACGCGCGGCGGAAGCGCTGGTGGTCGCGGACGCCGCCGAACCCTTCGACCTGGCTACCGGCCCGGTCATCCGCGGCTGCCTGGCCCGGGTCGGCACCGACAGGCATCTGCTGGTGCTGTCGGTGCACCACGCCGCCTTCGACGAATGGTCGGCGCTGATCCTGCGCCGCGAACTGCGTGCCCTGCATACCGCGTTGGGTGCTGGTGAGCCCGATCCGTTGCCGCCGCTGCCGGTGCAGTACGCCGACTACGCCCTCTGGCAACGCACCTGGCTCAGCGGAACCGTCCTGGAAACCCAACTGGCGTACTGGCGGGACCAACTCGCCGCACTGCCGACGCTTGATCTGCCCACCGACCGGCCACGCCCCGCCATCCGCACCACCACCGGAGCAGCCGTTCGCTTCACCGTTCCTGCTGGCACTGTCGAGCAGTTGCGGCAGCTCGCCCGTGACCACGGCGCGACGATGTTCATGACGACGATGGCGGCGTTCGCCGTCCTGCTCGGCCGCTACACCAGCCAGCACGACATCCCGATCGGCACACCGATCGCCAACCGCAACCGCGCCGAAACCGAGAACCTCATCGGCTACTTCGTCAACACCCTGGTCATCCGCACCGACCTCACCGACGACCCCACCTTCGCAGAACTGCTACAGCAGCTCAGAACCACCGCCCTGGCCGCCTACGCCCACCAAGACCTGCCCTTCGAACAACTCGTCGACGAACTCGTCACCCAACGAGACCGCTCCCGCACCCCCCTCTTCCAAACCCTCTTCAACTACGACACCACCACTGGCACCGGCGGCGGAGCCGATACAGCCGCGAACGGGAGCCGTCCCCAGGTGGGTGAGGGCGCTGTCGCACGCCAGTACACGGATGACGTGGATGGGGACGTGGTGGCGCAGACGGATGTGCGATTGGTGCTGGTGGAGCGGGGCGGCGGGTTGGCGGGTGCGGTCGAGTACAGCACGGGGCTGTTCGATCGGGACTCGATAGCGCGGCTGGTGGGTCACTTCGGCGCGCTGCTGGAGGGGATCGCTGACGGTGGCGGCCTTCGGCGGCTGTCGGAGCTGCCGGTGGTGTCGGCGGCGGAGCGAGAGGAGTTGCTGCGCTGGGCCGTGGGCGTCGAGGCCGGGGTCGGCAGTGGCACAGGTGCCGAGGTCGCGGTCGACGGCATGGACGGCGTGGTCGGCTTGGTCCTGGGCCACGCCGAGGTGCGGGCGGACGCGGTGGCGGTCGTGGTCGGCGACGTGTCCATGACCTACGGCCGGCTGGTGGAGAGCGCCTGTCGGCTGGCGGGTTACCTGCGGGGACTAGGCGTCGGCCGGGGTTCGGTGGTGGGGCTTTGCGTGTCCCGCGAAGTGGAGATGGTGGTCGGCGTACTGGGCGTGTGGCTGGCCGGGGCGGCGTACGTGCCGTTGGACCCGGGATACCCGGCGGACCGGCTCGGTTACATGCTCGCCGACAGCGGTGCCGCCGTCGTTGTGGGCGCCGAGTCGCTGGTGGCGGAGATGCCGGTGGGACGAGGCGTCCGGGTAGTAGAGCTGGACGACCCGGTGACGGCGGCGGCGATAGCGGCATCCCCGGTGACCCGTGACGGTGCGGCTGGTGAGGGCCTGGCGTATGTGATGTACACGTCGGGGTCGACGGGTCGGCCGAAGGGTGTGCTGGTCGGCCATGGTGGTGTCGCGAATCTGGTGGCGGGGCAGGGCCCGGTGTTCGGAATCACTCCGGGTGTGGTGGTGGCGGGGTTCGCCTCGTTCAGCTTCGATGCCGCGGTCTCAGAGGTGTGGGTGACGCTCGGCCGTGGCGGGCGGCTGGTGATCGTGGGCGAGGTCGAGCGGGTGGACACCGCGCGGCTGGCGCAGGTGTTGGCTGCGGCGGGTGTCGGAGTGGTGACGTTGCCGCCGTCGGTGGCGCGTGTGGTCGACCCGGCTCAGTTCGCGGGTTTGGCGACGTTGGTGTTGGCGGGCGAGCGCGCTGACGGGCATTTGGTGGCCCGATGGGCGGACCGCTGCGTGGTGGTCAACGCCTACGGACCGACCGAGGTATCGGTGTGCGCGACCGCCGGGCCGGTGGATCCGGCTGCGATTGCGGCCGCGGGTGGCGTGGTGCCGGTCGGGACCCCGCTGCCGGGCCTGCGGGTGCATGTGCTGGACGAGCAGTTGAGCCCAATGCCGCTAGGCGTGGCCGGTGAGTTGTTCATCGGTGGTCTGGGGTTGGCGTGGGGTTATGCGGGGCGGGCGGCGCTGACCGCCGAGCGGTTCGTCGCCGATCCGCTGGCCGGTGACGGCTCGCGGTTGTATCGCTCAGGCGACCGGGCGCGGTGGCGTCCAGGCGGCGTGCTGGAGTTCCTCGGCCGGATCGACGAGCAGGTCAAGGTACGAGGGTTCCGGATCGAGCCCGGCGAGGTCGAGGCCGTACTGACCGCCCACCCCCACATTAGCGCCGCCGCGGTGGCCGTCACCGAAGGCCAGGACCCGCAGCTGGCGGCGTGGCTGGTCCCCGGCGACCCCGACACCGGTATCCCCACCGCTGCCGAGCTGCGCGAGTTCGCCGGAAGGCGGCTCCCCGAATTCATGATCCCCGCCCACTTCACCGAGATCACCCAACTGCCGCTGACCCGCAACGGGAAACTCGACCGCGCGGCCCTGCCCGCACCCGACACGGCCCGGCCCGACCTCGGCGGATTCACCGCGCCGGCCACTCCGGCGCAGGAGCTGCTGGCGGGGATCTGGGAGCAGGTCCTGGGAGTGGAGCGGGTCGGGGCCACCGACAACTTCTTCGAGCTGGGCGGTCACTCGCTGCTGGCGACGCAGGTGATCTCGCGGGTCCGGGAAGTGTTCGGCACGGAAGTGCCGGTGTCGGCGCTGTTCGATCACCCGACCGTGGCGGGCCTCGCCGAGGTGGTCGAGGGCACCGCGTCCGGTGTGCCGGTCCCCGGGGTGGTTCCGGTGGGGCGGGATGGGCGGCTGCCGTTGTCGTTCGCGCAGCAGCGGCTCTGGTTCCTGGACGTCCTGGAGCCGGGGTCGGTGGAGTACAACGCGCCGATGCCGCTGCGGTTGCCGGCGGTGGATGTAGCGGCGCTGGGTGCGGCCTTGTCGGCGGTGGTGCGGCGGCACGAGGTGCTGCGGACGCGGCTGGTGGCGGGCGAGGACGGGGTGCCGTTCCAGGTGATCGACCCGCCGTCGCCGTTCCGGCTGCCGGTGGTGGACGTGTCCGCTGCTGCCGACCCACGCGAGGCGGCGGGCCTGCTGGTGGGCGCGGATGCGGTGGAGCCCTTCGACCTGGCGGCCGGGCCGCTGATCCGCGTGTGCCTGGTGCGGCTGTCCGGCGACGAGCATGTGCTGATCCTGACGGTGCACCACGTCGTCTTTGACGAATGGTCGGCCGGGATTTTCCATCGCGAATTGGCCGCGCTGTACGAGGGGTTCCGGCGCGGTGAGCCGGATCCGCTATCCCCGCTGCCGGTGCAGTACGCGGACTTCGCGGTGTGGCAGCGACAGTGGCTTACCAGCGCTGTTCTAGAGGGTCAGTTGGCGTTTTGGCGGGAGCGGTTGGCTGGTGTGCCGGTGTTGGAGTTGCCGGTGGATCGTCCGCGTCCGGTGGTGCGGTCGTCGGTGGGTGCGGTGGCGGGTTTCCCGGTGTCGGGTGAGGTGGCCGAGGGTTTGCGCGTGGTGGCGCGTGAGAGTGGCGCGACGATGTTCATGACGGTGTTGGCGGCGTTCATGGTGCTGTTGGGGCGGTATGGGGGTCAGGACGATGTGGTGGTGGGGACGCCGGTGGCGGGGCGTGGTCGGGCGGAGACCGAGGGGTTGATCGGGTTCTTCGTTAATACGTTGGTGTTGCGGGTGGATTTGTCGGGGGATCCGTCGTTTGTGGAGTTGTTGGGGCGGGTGCGTCGGGTGGCGTTGGAGGCGTATGCGCATCAGGATGTGCCTTTTGAGCGGTTGGTTGATGAGCTGGTGACGGAGCGGGATCGGTCGCGGACGCCGTTGTTCGAGGTGTTCTTCAATTACGTGACCGGCGGCGGCGAAGGGCTCCTGGGTGGCGAGGAGAGCGGTGAAGAGAACGACCAGGAGGATGGTCGTGGTGTGTTGGCTGGTGCGGCGCCGCGGGTGGCGTTGTGTGATTTGACGTTGACGGTGGCTGATGGTGGTTCGGGTGGTTTGGCGGGGGGTTTGGAGTACAGCTCGGCGTTGTTCGATGGGTCGACGGTTCGGCGGATGACGACGCATTTGGGGGTGTTGTTGGAGGCGGTTGCTGCGGATCCGGGTGTGCGGTTGTCGCGGTTGCCGGTGTTGACGTCGCGGGAGCGGGAGCGGGTGGTGTCGGGGTGGAATCAGGCTGTGGCGCCGGTGCCGGCGGAGGGGATTGTGGGTCGGGTTCTGCGGTGGTCGATGGAGTGCCCGGACGCGGTCGCGGTGGTGGCTGACGGCGCCTGCGTGACCTACGGGGGCCTGGTGGCACGCGCGGCGAAACTGGCCGGTTATCTGCGGGGGCTTGGTGTCGGTGCGGAGTCGGTGGTGGGGATCTGCGTCGAGCGAGGCGCGGAAATGGTAGTGGCCGTTCTGGGCGCCTGGCTGGCGGACGCGGCGTATCTGCCGCTGGACCCCGGATATCCGGCGGAGCGGCTCAAGTTCATGGTCGCTGACGCTGGGGCGGAAGTGGTGCTCGGGCATCGAGCGGTGGCGGACGCGGTGTCCGGCGTGGTGGCGGGAGGTGCCGCACGGGCGGTGTGGCTGGATGACCCGGAGGTGGCGGCGGAGATCGGCCGGGGCGGGGCCGGAATTCCAGCAGGCGGGGTTAATGGCGATGGTTTGGCGGCGGTGATTTATACGTCGGGGTCGACGGGGCGGCCGAAGGGTGCGTTGGTGACGCATGGGTCGTTGGCGGGGGTGTTCGGGGGTTGGGAGGTGGCGCATTTCGGTGGTGAGGGGTTGCGGTGGTTGTCGGTGGCGAGCATGAGTTTCGATGTGTTCACCGGTGATGTGGTGCGGGCGTTGGGTTCGGGTGGGGTGTTGGTTTTGGGTGATCCGGGTGTGGTGTTGTCGGTTTGGGATTGGGCGGGGTTGTTGGCGGCGGAGCGGGTGGGGGCGTTGGAGTGTGCGCCGCGTTATGCCGATCAGTTGGCGGCTCTCGTCGGTGGGGCGGGGGCGCGGTTGCCGGGGTTGCGCTTGCTGGTGGTGACGACGGACGTGTGGCGGGTTTCCGGGGTAGCGCGGGCGCGCGCTGCGCTGGGAGACGGCGTGCGGGTGCTAACGGCCTACGGCGTCACCGAAGCAACGATCGACTCGACCTACAGCCCGCTGGAGGGGCTGGCAGAGATGGACGGGCCGGTGCCGGTGGGTGGGCCGTTGCCGGGGGCGCGGGTGTATGTGCTCGATCGGTATATGGGACCGGTTGCCGTAGGGGTGACAGGTGAGGTGTTCATTGGTGGCGTAGGGGTGGCGCGGGGGTATGGCGGTCGTCCGGCGTTGACGGCGGAGCGGTTTGTCGCTGATCCGTTTGCCGGTGATGGTTCCCGGCTTTATCGGACCGGGGATCGGGGGCGGTGGCGCCCGGGTGGGCAGTTGGAGTTCCTTGGTCGTGCCGACGAGCAGGTCAAGGTGCGCGGATTCCGGATCGAGCCCGGCGAAGTCGAAGCGGTACTGCATTCGCATCCCGCCGTGGCTGCGGCGGCAGTGGCCGTCGCGGGCGATGAGGCGGGAGCGCGGCTGGCGGCCTGGCTCGTCCCTGCCGACCCCGGCGTGGGAATTCCGGCGTCGGGAGAGCTGCGGGAGTACGTATCCGGGCGGCTGCCGGAGTTCATGGTGCCGTCGGTGTTCACCGAGGTGGCGGCATTGCCGTTGTCACCGAACGGGAAGGTGGACCGCTCGGCGCTGCCGGCGCCGGATGTCTCGCGTCCTGATGTGGGTGTCTTCACGGCTCCGGCCACCGCGACCCAGGAGTTGCTGGCGGGGATCTGGGCGCTGGTTCTGGAGGTCGAGCGGGTCGGCGCCGATGACAACTTCTTCGAGCTGGGCGGCCATTCACTCCTGGCGACCCAGGTCATCTCGCGCGTCCGCGAAGTGCTGGGGGTCGAGGTGCCGGTGGCGGCGCTGTTCGACCACCCGACGGTGGCGGAACTGGCGGACGTCGTCGATGGTGCTGACCGAGTGAACGTTCCTGCGGTTGTTCCGGTGCCGCGGGACGAACGGTTGGCGTTGTCGTTTGCGCAGCAGCGGTTGTGGTTCCTGGATCAGATGGAGCCGGGGTCGGTGGAGTACAACGTGCCGGTCCCGGTCGGGCTGGGCGGTGGAGTGGATGTGGCCGCGCTGGGTGCGGCGCTGGGTGCGCTGACCCGCCGTCATGAGGTGCTGCGGACCCGGCTGGTCGCCGGCCACGACGGGGTCCCGTACCAGGTGATCGATCCGCCATCACCGTTCCCGCTGCCGGTGGTCGATGTGTCGGGTGCCGCCGATCCCCGACGCGCAGTGGAAGCCCTGGTGGTCGCGGACGCCGCCGAACCCTTCGACCTGGCTACCGGTCCGGTGATCCGCGGCTGCCTGGCCCGGGTCGGCACCGACCGGCATCTGCTGGTGCTGTCGGTGCACCACGCCGCCTTCGACGAATGGTCGGCCCTCATCCTGCGCCGCGAGCTACGCGCCCTGCATACCGCGATCGGTGCCGGTGAGCCCGATCCGTTGCCGCCGTTGCCGGTGCAGTACGCCGACTACGCCCTCTGGCAACGCACCTGGCTGTCGGGGCGCGTTCTGGAAACCCAACTGGCGTACTGGCGGGACCAACTCGCCGCACTGCCCACCCTGGATCTGCCCACCGACCGGCCCCGCCCCGCCATCCGCACCACCACCGGAGCAGCCGTTCGCTTCACCGTTCCTGCTGGCACTGTTGAGCAGTTGCGGCAGCTCGCCCGTGATCACGGCGCGACGATGTTCATGACGACGATGGCGGCGTTCGCCGTCCTGCTCGGCCGCTACACCAGCCAGCACGACATCCCGATCGGCACACCGATCGCCAACCGCAACCGCGCCGAAACCGAGAACCTCATCGGCTACTTCGTCAACACCCTGGTCATCCGCACCGACCTGACCGACGACCCCACCTTCGCAGAACTGCTGGAGCAGCTCAGAACCACCGCGCTGGCCGCCTACGCCCACCAAGACCTGCCCTTCGAACAACTCGTCGACGAACTGGTCACCCAACGAGACCGCTCCCGCACCCCCCTCTTCCAAACCCTCTTCTACTACGACACCACCCGTGGGGCGGAAGGAAATGCCGGGACGGAAGGCGGCCGGCAGCCGGCGGCGGACGGGCCGGCGGTATCGCTGCCGCTCAGGTGCGATCTGGAACTGAACCTCGCGGAAGAACACGGTGGCGGTCTGTCCGGTTCACTTCTCTACAGCACCGCACTCTTCGATGCCGACCGGATACAGCGGCTCGCCGGATACCTGACCGCGGTGCTGGACGCCGTCGCGGCGAACCCGCACGCACGGACGAGCAGCATGCAGCTGCTTCCAGCGGACGAGCGGCAGCGACTTCTCGAGAGCTGGAACGACACCGAGATGCGCACGCCCTCGGTGCCGAGTGTCGCGGACCTGATTCTCGAACAGGCCGCCGAATCCCCGGACGCGGTCGCCGTGACCGTCGGTGACACGTACCTGACCTATGCCGGATTGGTGCTGCGCGCCGGCCGGCTCGCCGCAACGCTGCGCGAGCTGGGCGCCGGGCCGGAGTCAGTGGTGGCGCTGTGCCTCGAACGCGGCACCGACATGGTGGTGGCCGGTCTCGCGACGTGGCTGGCGGGGGCGGCGTATCTGCCGCTCGATCCCGGCTATCCGCCCGCCCGGCTGGCGTTCATGCTCGCCGACAGCGGAGCGCGGGTGTTCGTCGGGCACCGGGGCGCGACGGATCGGCGACCGGCGGACGGGCATCTGCCCGCGGGCGTACCGGCGCTGTGGCTGGATGACACGCGGACGAGCCCGGACCTGGAGCAGCCGGCGGACGCGGCGCCGCGGTCGCCGGGGCAGCTCGCCTACATGATCTACACGTCCGGGTCGACCGGGGTGCCGAAGGGCGTGTCCGTATCGCAGCAGAACCTGATGAACCTGCTGCTGACCATGGTGCGGCGGCCGGGCCTCGTGGCGGACGACGTCCTGCTGGCGGTCACGACCTTCGGCTTCGACATCGCCGGGCTCGAGCTGTGGCTGCCGCTGGTGACGGGGGCACGCGTCGTGGTCGCGGAGCCGGGGGCGGCCGTGTCGGCGGAGGCGCTCGCGGCGGAGATCGACCGGCGGGGCGTGACGGTGATGCAGGCGACCCCGGCCACGTGGCGGCTGCTCGCCGAGAACGGCTGGGCCGGTTCGGCGGGCCTGCGGGCGCTGTGCGGCGGGGAGGCGCTGCCGGCGGGGCTGGCGGGATGGCTGCTGCCCCGGGTCGCGGAGCTGTGGAACATGTACGGGCCGACCGAGACCACCATCTGGTCGGCCTGCCGGCAGATCACCGACCAGGCGGCGGTCACGCTGGGAGGTCCCGTCGGCAACACGCGCATGTACGTGGTCGACCCGTTCCTGAACCCGGTTCCGGTGGGAGCGGCGGGCGAGCTGCTGATCGCGGGCGCCGGCGTGGCCCGCGGGTACCACGCGCGACCGGGGCTGACCGCGGAACGGTTCGTCGCCGACCCGTTCGCGGCCGACGGTTCGCGGCTGTACCGGACCGGTGACCTCGCACGCCGGCGGGTGGACGGGCGGCTCGAGTACCTCGGCCGGATCGACCAGCAGGTGAAGCTGCGCGGTTTCCGCGTCGAACTGGGCGAGGTGGAGGCCCTGCTCTCCGGCCATCCGGGGGTCCGGTCTGCGGTGGTGGCGGTGACCGGCGAGGGCGCGCGGGCGCGACTGGCCGCCTGGCTCGTCCCCGCCGACGCGAGCGCCGGCATCCCGGCGGCCGGCGAACTGCGGGAGCGCCTGCGGGAACACCTGCCGGAGTACATGACCCCCGCGTTCTACACCGAGATCGCGGCCGTGCCGCTGACCCCCGCGGGAAAGACCGACCGGGCCGCCCTGCCGGCTCCGGGCACCGGACGGTCGGCCCAGGCCGGTGAGTTCCGCGCCCCGGCCACTCCCGGTGAAGAGCTGCTGGCCGGAGTCTGGGCCGAGATCCTGGGCGTCGGCCAGGTCGGAGCGGACGACGACTTCTTCGATCTCGGCGGGCACTCGCTGCTGGCCGTCCAGGTGATATCGCGGATCCGCGACGTGTTCGGCGCGGAAGTGCCGGTGGCCGCGCTGTTCGATCACCCGACGGTGGCGGGCCTCGCGAACGTCATCGCGGGACCCGGCACCGGGATCCCGGCACCGCACGTCGAACCGGCGGACCGGACGGAGCGGCTGCCGCTCTCGTTCGCGCAGCAGCGCCTCTGGCTCGTCGATCAGATGGACCCCGGGTCGGTCGAGTACAACATGCCGATGCCACTGGCGATGGGCGAGGTGGCCGTCCACGCGCTGGGGGCGGCGCTGTCGGCGCTGGTCGAGCGGCATGAGGTGCTGCGGACGCGGCTGGTGGCGGGCGAGGACGGGGTGCCGTTCCAGGTGATCGACCCGCCGTCGCGGATCCGGCTGCCGGTGGTGGACGTGTCGGGGGCGGCGGATCCGCGGCAGGCGGCGGAAGCGCTGGTGGTGGCGGACGAGGCGGAGCCGTTCGACCTGGCCGCGGGGCCGCTGATCCGGGCCTGCCTGGTCCGGGTGGGCAAGGGCCGCAACGTGCTGGTGCTGTCGGTGCATCACATCGTCTTCGATGAATGGTCGGCGGGGATTTTCCGGCGTGAGCTGGGGGCGCTGTATGAGGCGTTCCGGCGTGGTGAGGCGGACCCGTTGCCGGCGTTGCCGGTGCAGTATGCGGATTTCGCGGTGTGGCAGCGTCAATGGCTGACCGGTCAGGTGCTGGAAGGGCAGTTGGCGTACTGGCGCGAGCAGTTGGCGGACGTCCCGGTGCTGGACCTGCCCACTGATCGGCCGCGGCCGCCGGTGCGGTCATCCGCCGGAGCGGCGATGCGGCACGAGATCCCGCCCGAAGTGGCCGAGGGCCTGCGTGCGGTGGCGCGCGAGGGCGGCGCGACGATGTTCATGACGGTGCTGTCGGCGTTCATGGTGCTGCTGGGGCGCTACGCCGGTCAGGACGATGTCGTGGTGGGGACGCCGGTGGCGAACCGGGATCGGGCCGAGACCGAGGGTCTGATCGGGTTCTTCGTGAACACGCTGGTGATGCGGGCGGATCTCTCGGGCGATCCGTCGTTCGGTGGATTGCTGCGGCAGGTGCGGCAGGTGGCGTTGGCGGCGTACGCGAACCAGGATCTGCCGTTCGAGCAACTCGTCGACGAGCTGGTCACCGACCGGGACCAGTCCCGCACCCCCCTCTTCCAGGTGGCGTTCAGCTACATCGCCCAGGACCCCGCGGACGGCGGCGGCGTATCGCACTGGGCGGGCAACACCGGTGACTCCGGTGCGGTCACCGGTGGGTTGCCGGTGCGGACCGACCTGGTGGTGACGGTGGGCGAAGGCCATGACGGCGGCCTGGTAGCGGGGATTCAGTACAGCACCACCCTGTTCGACGCCCCCACCGTGGCCCGGCTGGCGGGTCATCTGGCGGTGTTGCTGGAGGGGGTCGCCGCCGGCGGCGGCGAGCGGCGGTTGTCGGAGCTGCCGGTGGTGTCGGCCGCGGAGCGGGAGGAGCTGCTGAGCTGGGGAATCGGCGTCGAAGCCGATGGCAACGGCGGCGTCGCCGATGTGGCGGCCTTGGTCGCGGCTCAGGTCGAGGTGCGGGCGGACTCGGTGGCCGTGGTGGTGGGTGACGCCTGTGTCACTTACGGGTCGCTCATGGAGCGGGCGGGCCGCTTGGCGGGCTATCTGCAGGGGCTGGGTGTCGGTGCGGGGTCGGTGGTGGGTCTGTGCGTGCCGCGCGGTGTGGAGATGGTGGTCGGAGTACTGGGTGTGTGGTTGGCGGGTGCGGCGTATGTGCCGTTGGACCCGGGATACCCGGCGGACCGGCTCGGTTTCATGCTCGCCGACAGCGGCGCCAGCGTCGTGGTGGGGACGGCGGAGTCGGCGGCTGTGCTCGGGACGGTGTCGTCCGGGCTGGAGCGGGTGGTCTTGGACGACCCGGCGACGGCGGCGGCGATCGCCGGATCCTCGCTGGTCGGGGACGGTGCGGCTGGTGAGGGCCTGGCGTATGTGATGTACACGTCGGGGTCGACGGGTCGGCCGAAGGGTGTGTTGGTCGGGCACGGTGGTGTCGCGAACTTGGTGGCGGGTCAGGGTCCGGTGTTCGGGATCACCCCGGGGATGGCTGTGGCCGGGTTCGCGTCATTCAGTTTCGACGCGGCGGTGTCGGAGGTGTGGGTGACGCTCGGCCGCGGCGGGCGTCTGGTGCTTGTGGGTGAGGACGAGCGGGTGGACACCGTGCGGCTGGCGCAGGTGCTGGCTGCGGCGGGGGTCGGAGTGGTGACGTTGCCGCCGTCGGTGGCCCGGCTGGTCGACCCGGCCGAGTTCGCGGGGTTGGCGACGTTGGTGTTGGCGGGCGAGCGGGCCGATGAGCAGGTGGTGGCCCGGTGGGCCGACCGCTGCGTGGTGGTGAACGCCTATGGACCGACCGAGGCATCGGTGTGCGCGACCGCCGGGCCGGTGGATCCATCCGCGAGTGTGGTGCCGATCGGCACACCGCTACCGGGCGTGCGGGTGCACGTACTGGACGAGCGACTGAACCCAGCGCCGCTGGGTGTGGCGGGTGAGCTGTTCATCGGTGGTCTGGGGTTGGCGTGGGGTTATGCGGGGCGGGCGGCGTTGACCGCCGAGCGGTTCGTCGCCGATCCACTGGCGGGTGACGGTTCGCGGTTGTACCGCTCAGGCGACCGGGCACGGTGGCGTCCAGGCGGCGTGCTGGAGTTCCTCGGCCGGATCGACGAGCAGGTCAAGCTGCGGGGATTCCGGATCGAGCCCGGCGAGGTCGAGGCCGTACTGACCGCCCACCCCCACATCAGCGCCGCCGCAGTAGCCGTCACCACAGAGACCACGGACAACGCAGAGCACGGCCCGCAGTTGGCGGCGTGGCTGGTCCCCGCCGACCCCGACACCGGCATCCCCGCCACCGCCGAGTTGCGCGAGTTCGCCGGCGGGCGGTTGCCGGAGTTCATGATCCCCGCCTACTTCACCGAGATCACCCATCTTCCCCTGACCCGCAACGGGAAGCTGGACCGCGCAGCGCTGCCCGCACCCGACACCGGGCGCCCCGAGGGAGCGACCGGCTACAACCCGCCGCGCGGCGAGCTGGAAGAACTGCTGGCGGGGATCTGGGAGCAGGTGCTCGGCATCAGCCCGATCAGCGCCACCGACAGCCTCTTCGAACTGGGCGGGAACTCGCTCCTGCTCGTCCAGATCATCTCCCGGGTCCGGGAGGTGTTCGGCACCGACATCAAAGTCGCCACCCTCTTCGATCAGCCCACGATCCGTCGCCTGGGCGCCGTGATCGAAGAAACCACCACCGGAATGGCGGTCCCGCCCGTGGTCCCCGTCTCACACGATCAGCAGCTCCCCCTGTCCTTCGGCCAGCAGCGGCTCTGGTTCGCCGACCAGCTCGAACCCGGATCGGCCGAGTACAACGTGCCCATGCCGCTGCGGCTGCCGGCGGCGGTGGACGCCGCTGCGCTGCAAGCGGCGCTGTCGGCGGTGACGCGGCGGCACGAAGTGCTGCGCACCAGGCTGCTCGCCGGCCAGGACGGCGTCCCCTACCAGGTCATCGACCCGCCGGCCCCCTTCCCGCTGCCCGTCGTCGACGTGTCCGGCGCGGCACACCCGAGGCGGGCGCTGGAGAAGCTGATCGCCGCCGACGCGGCCACGCCGTTCGACCTGGCCACCGGACCGGTGATCCGCGCGTTCCTGGCACTGCTGGGCGCCGGCCGGCGACTGCTGGTGCTGTGCGTGCACCACGCCGCCTTCGACGAATGGTCCGGGCGCGTTCTGCAGTCCGAGCTCACGGCGCTGCAGACCGCGTTCAGCGCGGGAGAGCCGGATCCGCTGCCGCCGCTGCCCGTGCAGTACGCCGACTTCGCCGTCTGGCAGCGGCAGTGGCTGACCGGCGAGGTGCTGGAATCCCAGCTGGCCTACTGGCGGGAGCAGCTGGCCGGGCTGCCGGTGCTGGACGTGCCGGCCGACCGGGCGCGCCCGCCGGTCCGCTCCACCTCGGGGGCGGTCGTCGAGTTCACGGTCCCCGCGGAGGTGACCGAGGGCCTGCGTGCGGTGGCGCACGACGGCGACGCGACGATGTTCATGACGCTGCTGGCGGCGTTCATGGTGCTGCTGGCCCGCTACACCGGCCAGGACGACATCGTCATCGGCACCCCGGTGGCGAACCGGGAGCGCGGCGAGACCCAGGAGCTGATCGGCTACTTCGTGAACAACCTGGTGATGCGGGGCGACCTGTCGGGCGACCCGACGTTCGCCGAGCTGCTGGGGCGGGTCCGGCAGATGGCCCTCGAGGCGTACGCCCATCAGGATCTGCCGTTCGAGCAGCTCGTCGACGAGCTGGTCACCGAACGCGACCGCTCCCGCACCCCGCTGTTCCAGGTGCTGTTCAACTATGACACCGCCGTTGACGCCCCGGGCGACCAGCGGAACGAGCAGCGCCGGGTCAGCGCGCTGACCAACGCGGACCCCATGCCCGCCGCCGTGATCGCGCGAGCGGACCTGCGGCTGATCCTGGCCGAACGGGACGCGGGTCTCACCGGGGCGGTCGAGTACAGCACCGACCTGTTCGACGCCGCCACGGCGGCGCGCATGGCGGCTCACCTGGGTGCGCTGCTGGAAAGCATCGCGACCGACGCGGGCCAGTGGGTCTCGGATCTGGCGATGGACGCCCCGAGCGAGCAGGACGAACCGTCCGAGGCGGACGAAGAGGCCGGCAGTGGCGTGGTCGCGATGGTTCTGGGCCAGGCGGCGGTGCGGGCGGATGCGGTGGCGGTGGTGGTGGGGGACGTAAGCGTGACTTATGGGTGGTTGGTGGGGCGTGCGGGGCGGTTGGCGGGTTATCTGCAGGGCCTTGGGGTTGGTCCGGGGTCGGTGGTGGGTTTGTGTGTGCCGCGTGATGTGGAGATGGTGGTTGGCGTACTGGGTGTGTGGTTGGCGGGTGCGGCGTATGTGCCGTTGGACCCGGGGTATCCGGCGGACCGGCTCGGTTACATGCTCGCCGACAGTGGTGCCGGTGTTGTGGTGGGCGTTGGGTCGGTGGTGGGGGATGTCCCGGTGGGACGGGGCGTCCGGGTAGTCGAGCTCGATGACCCGATGACGGCGGCGGCTCTGGCGTCCGCACCGGCGGTGCGTGACGCTTCGGCCGGCGAGGGCCTGGCGTATGTGATGTACACCTCGGGCTCGACGGGTCGGCCGAAGGGTGTGCTGGTCGACCACGGCGGTGTCGCGAATCTGGTGGCGGGCCAAGGCCCGGTGTTCGGGATCACCCCGGGTGCGGTGGTGGCCGGGTTCGCCTCGTTCAGCTTCGACGCGGCGGTGTCGGAGGTGTGGGTGACGCTCGGGCACGGTGGGCGTCTGGTGATCGTGGGTGAGGAAGCCCGGATCGATGTGGGCCGGTTGGGGCGGCTGTTGGCTGCGGCGGGTGTGGGTGTGGTGACGTTGCCGCCGTCGGTGGCGCGTGTGGTCGACCCGGCGGAGTTCGCGGGTTTGGCGACGTTGGTGTTGGCGGGCGAGCGGGTCGATGAGCAGGTGGTGGCCCGGTGGGCGGACCGGTGCGTGGTGGTGAACGCCTACGGGCCGACCGAGGCATCGGTATGCGCGACCGCAGGACCGGTGGACCCGGCCGCGATCGCGGCTGCGGGCGGGGTGGTGTCCATCGGAGCGCCGCTGCCCGGGGTCCAGGTGCACGTCCTGGACAAGCGCCTCAAGCCTGTGCTCGCCGGGATGACCGGCGAACTGTTCATCGGTGGTGCAGGGCTGGCCTGGGGTTATGCGGGGCGTGCGGCGCTGACCGCCGAGCGGTTCGTCGCCGATCCGCTGGCGGGTGACGGTTCGCGGTTGTATCGCTCGGGCGACCGGGCGCGGTGGCGTCCGGGTGAGGTGCTGGAGTTCGCGGGCCGGGTCGATGAGCAGGTCAAGTTGCGGGGGTTCCGGATCGAGCCCGGTGAGGTCGAGGCTGTGCTGGCCGGTCACCCCCAGATCACCGCCGCCGCAGTCGCTGTAACCACAGACATGGCGGAGGCCGGTGAGCAGGATCCGCAGTTGGTCGCGTGGTTGGTGCCTGCCGATCCGGATTCCGGTGTGCCTTCTGTCGCTGAATTGCGTGAGTTCGCTGGTAGGCGGCTGCCGGAGTACATGATTCCGGCCTACTTCTCCGAGATCTCCGAGTTCCCGTTGAGTCGTAATGGGAAGTTGGATCGGGCTGCGTTGCCGGCGCCGGATGCGGGGCGGTTGGTGGGGCGCGTTTTTGTGGAGCCGCGGTCGGAGACCGAGCGTGCGCTGGCGGGGATTTGGGCGGAGTTGTTGAAGGTGGAGCGGGTGGGGGTGGAGGACAATTTCTTTGAGTTGGGTGCGCATTCGCTGTTGGCGACTCGGGTGGTGTCGCGGGTCCGGTCGATGTTCGGGGTCGAGATCGCGGTGTCGGCCCTGTTCGACGCCCCGACGCTGGGGCAGTTGGCCGAGGTGGTGGACGCGGCGGCCGGTACGGTCGTGCCGCCGATAGCGCCCGTTCCGCGAGAGGAGCCGCTGCCGCTGTCCTTCGCGCAACAGCGCCTGTGGTTCCTGGATCGGCTGGAGCCGGGGTCGGTGGAGTACAACGTCCCGATGCCGTTGCGGTTGCTGGCGGCGGTGGACGTGGGGGCTTTGACGGCGGCGTTGTCGGCGCTGGTCGAGCGGCATGAGGTGCTGCGGACGCGGCTGGTGGCGGGCGAGGACGGGGTGCCGTTCCAGGCGATCGATCCGCCGTCGCCGTTCTGGCTGCCGGTGGTCGACGTGTCCGCCGCGTCCGACCCACGCGAGGCGGCGGGCCTGCTGGTGGGCGCGGATGCGGTGGAGCCGTTCGACCTGGCGGCCGGGCCGCTGATCCGCGCGAGCCTGGTGCGAGTGGCGGGCGACGAGCACGTGCTGGTGCTGTCGCTGCATCACGTGGTGAGCGATGAATGGTCAGCGGGGATCTTCCGGCGTGAGCTGGCCGCGCTGTACGAGGCGTTCCGGCGCGGCGAGCCGGACCCGCTGCCGCCGTTGCCGGTGCAGTACGCGGACTTCGCGGTGTGGCAGCGGCGCTGGCTGACCGGCGAGGTGCTGGAAGGCCAGCTCGCGTACTGGCGGGAGCGGCTGGCCGGGATCCCGGTGCTGGACCTGCCGACCGACCGGCCCCGCCCGCCGGTGCGGTCCACTGTAGGGGCGGCTGAGGCATTCGCCTTCCCCGCGGAGATGGCCGAGGGGCTGCGCGCGGTGGCGCGCGAGGGCGGCGCGACGATGTTCATGACGGTGCTGTCGGCGTTCATGGTGCTGCTCGGGCGGTACACCGGTCAGGACGACGTCGTGGTGGGGACGCCGGTGGCGAACCGGGATCGGGCCGAGACCGAGGGCCTGATCGGGTTCTTCGTCAACACGCTGGTGATGCGGGCCGATCTGTCCGGCGACCCGACGTTCCCTGAGCTGCTGGAGCAGGTCAGGGCCACCGCGCTGGACGCCTACGCCCACCAGGACCTGCCGTTCGAGCAGCTCGTCGACGAGCTGGTCACCGAACGGGATCGGTCGCGGACGCCCCTGTTCCAAGTGTTCTTCGGGTACGACGCCTCCGACACGGCCCCGCGCGCGGTGTCGCGAGGTGGGGCCCAAGGCCGAAACGAGCCGGCGAGCATCGGGCTCGATGGTGCGCTGCCGGTGAAATTCGACCTGTCGGTGACCCTGGAAGACCGTCCGGACGGTGGCCTGGCGGGTGCGGTGGAGTACAGCACTGCTTTGTTCGATGCGGGCAGTGTGGCGCGGTTGGTGGGTCATTTGGGGGTGTTGCTGGAGGGGATTGGCGGGGGTGGTGGGGAGCGGCGGTTGTCGGAGTTGCGGGTGGTGTCGGAGGGGGAGCGGGCGGAGTTGCTGGGTTGGGGTGCCGGTGGTGAGGCTGCGGTTGAGTCGGGTGTGGTGGGTTCGGTTCTGGGTCATGCCCGGGTGCGGGCGGACGCGGTGGCGGTGGTCGTCGGAGACGTCTGCGTCACCTATGGCCGGTTGGTGAGCACGGCCGAGCGGCTGGCGGGCTATCTGCGGGGGTTGGGTGTCGCTCCCGGGTCGGTCGTGGGGCTTTGTGTGCCGCGCCGGGCGGAGATGGTGGTCGGCGTGCTGGCGGCGTGGCTGGCCGGAGCGGCGTACGTGCCGTTGGACCCGGGATATCCGGCGGACCGTTTGGAGTTCATGCTCGCCGACAGCGGCGCCGACGTCGTGGTGGGGATGACCGAATCGGCGGCCGTGCTGGGGACGGTGCCCCCTGCGGTGAAACGCGTGGTCCTGGATGACCCGGCGACGGCGGCGGCCATTGCGGCGTCCCCGGCGGTGCGTGATGGGGCGGTTGCCGCGGCTGGTGGAGGTCTGGCGTATGTGATCTATACGTCGGGGTCGACAGGCCGACCCAAGGGTGTGCTGGTCGGGCATGGTGGGGTGGCGAATCTGGTGGCGGGTGTGGGGCCGGTGTTGGGTGCTGGTCCTGGGGTGCGGGTGTTGCAGTTCGCCTCGTTCAGTTTCGACGCGGCGGTACTGGACGTCGCCGCCGTCCTGGCCGGTGGCGGGACGCTGGTGGTGGCGCAGGCGGCGCAACGTGCCGAACCCGCCCGCCTGACAGCACTCATGCGGGCGGCGGGCGTGCAGGCGATGAGTGTGACTCCGTCGTTGCTGGCGGTGGTGGATCCAGGAACGATGCCGGCCCTGGCGACGGTGTTGACAGGGGCGGAACTGCTCACCGAGCCGTTGTCACAGGCGTGGTTGCGGCATGTGCGGTTGGTGAACACCTATGGTCCGACCGAGGCGACGGTGATGACCACCACCGTGGCGTTGGATCCGGGCGGGTCTGGTGTGCCGCCGATCGGGGCGCCGGTGCCTAACGCGCGGGTGCGGGTTCTGGACGATCGTCTTGGTCTGGTTCCGGCCGGGGTGAGCGGTGAGGTGTTCATCGGTGGTGCCGGGTTGGCGTTGGGGTATCGCGGGCGTCCGGCACTGACCGCCGAACGGTTCATCGCCGACCCCTACGCCGATGACGGATCACGGCTGTATCGGACCGGAGACCGGGCCCGGTGGCGGGCTGACGGGTTGTTGGAGTTCACCGGCCGGGCCGATGAGCAGGTCAAGGTCCGCGGGTTCCGCATCGAACCCGGCGAGATCGAAGCCGTCCTGACCGCACATCCCGCCATCACCACCGCGGCCGTCACCACCTACGGCGACCACACCGAGCGCCGCCTCGCCGCCTGGCTCGTCCCCGCCGACCCGGAGGCCGGCATCCCGGACACCGCCCAGCTGCGCGAGCACCTCGCCCGGCACCTGCCCGACTACATGATCCCCGCCCTGTTCACCGAGCTCGCCGCGCTCCCGCTGACGCCCAACGGCAAGATCGACCGCGCCGCGCTGACGGTCACCGTGGCCGCTCGGCCGGAGCCGAGCGCCACCTACGTGGCACCGGCCACCACGGCGCAGGAGCTGATGGCGGGCGTCTGGGCGCAGGTCCTCGGCGTCGACCGCGTCGGCGGCCACGACGACTTCTTCGAGCTCGGCGGGCACTCGCTCCTGGCGACGCGGCTGATCTCCCGGATCCGGGAGGTGTTCGACGCCGAGGTTCCGGTCGCGTCGCTGTTCGACCACCCGACGGTCGCCGGCCTCGTCGCGCTGATCGAGGACACCGCCACCGGCGTGGCGGCGCCGCCGGTGGTGCCGGTGCCGCGGGACGGCCGGCTGCCGCTGTCGTTCGCGCAGCAGCGGCTGTGGTTCCTCGGACAGCTCGACCCGGAGTCCGTGGAGTACAACGTCCCGACGGCGATCCGGCTGCGCGGGCCGCTCGACCTGCGCGCGCTGGACGCGGCGCTGGGCGCCATCACGCGCCGCCACGAAGCGCTGCGCACCCGGCTGCTGGCAGGGCCGGACGGAGTGCCGTACCAGGAGATCGACCCGCCGTCGCCGTTCTCGCTGCCGGTGGCGGACATCTCCGGCGCCGCCGACACGGCGGGTGCGACGTTCGCTCTGGTCATGGCGGACGCGAAGGCGCCCTTCGACCTGGCGGCGGGCCCGGTGATCCGCGGGTGCCTCGTCCGGGTGGCCAAGGACGATCACGTCCTGCTCGTCTCGGTGCACCACGTGGCGTTCGACGAGTGGTCGGAGCGGGTGCTCCGCCGGGAGCTCGAGGTGCTGTACCGGGCGTTCCGTGCCGGGGAGCCGGACCCGCTGCCGCCGCTGCCGGTGCAGTACGCCGACTTCGCGGTGTGGCAGCGCAAGTGGCTGACCGGTGACGTCCTCGAGGCCCAGCTCGGCTACTGGCGCGACCAGCTGGCGGGCGCGCCGACGATGGAACTGCCGGTCGACCGGCCCCGGCCGGCGGTCCGCTCCTCGGCGGGCGCCGCCGAGCAGTTCACCGTCCCCGCCGAGGTGTCCGCGCGGCTCGCGGAGGTCGCCCGTCAGGCGACCGCGACGACGTTCATGGTCTGGCTGTCGGCGGTCATGGTGCTGCTCGGCCGGTACTGCGGGCAGGACGACGTGGTGACGGGGACGCCGGTGGCGAACCGGGAGCGGGGCGAGACCGAGGGCCTGATCGGGTTCTTCGTCAACACGCTCGTGATGCGCGCCGACCTGGGCGGGGACCCGTCGTTCGGCGAGGTCCTCGGCCGGGTGCGGGCCATGGCGCTCGACGCCTACGCCCACCAGGACCTGCCGTTCGAGCAGCTGGTGGACGAACTGGCCGGCGACCGGGACCGGGCGCGGACGGCGCTGTTCCAGGTGATGGTCACCTATGTCACCCGTACGACGGACAGCGGCCGGGCGAGGCCCAGCCGCGGCCGGGGCGGCGGCGGCAAGGACGGCGCGCCCGCCGAACGCGCGGTGAAGTTCGACCTGACGCTCACGATGAGCGAGGGCGACGGGGTGCTGTTCGGCGAGATCCTCTACAGCACCGTCCTGTTCGACGCGGCCACGATCAAGCGGATGACGGGCTACCTCACGGTCCTGCTGGAGAGCATCGCGGCGGACGACGGGCGGCGGGTGTCGGAGCTGCCGCTGCTGTCCGCGGGCGAACGGGACGAGCTGCTCACCGCGTGGAACGACACGGCGACGCCGGCGCCGGCGGAGTCGGGCGTGCACGAGATGGTCGCCCGGCAATGCGCCGCGCGGCCGGACGCCGTGGCGGTGGTGTCCGGGGACGCGACGCTCACGTATGCCGCGCTGGCCGCGCGGGCGGAGCGGTTGGCGGGTCACCTGCGCGGCCTCGGCGCCGGGCCGGAATCCGTCGTGGGGCTGTGCCTGGACCGCGGGCCGGAGCTCGTGGTGGCCGTGCTGGCCGTGTGGGCGGCGGGCGGCGCGTACCTGCCGCTGGATCCGGCGTACCCGGCGGAGCGGCTGGCCTTCATGCTGTCCGACAGCGGTGCGCGCGTCCTGGTGAGCGACCGGGGCGCGGCGGCCGGGCTGGCGGCGGAGGGGCTCCCTGAGGGCGTCGCCGCGGTGTGGCTGGACGATCCGGGCACCAGCGCGGAACTCTCGGCCGGTCCCACCAGGCCGCTGCGCGACCGGCCGATCCCCGGGCAGCTCGCCTACCTGATCTACACCTCGGGGTCGACCGGCCGGCCGAAGGGTGTGATGGTCGAGCACCGGTCCCTGGTCAACTACGTGAGCTGGTTCGGCCGGCGGTTCGAGATGGGGCCGGGCGACCGGATGCTCGTCTCGTCGTCGCCGAGCTTCGACGCGTTCGGCATCGAGCTGCACCCGGGGCTGGCGGCCGGCGGGTGCCTGGTCGTGGTGCCGCCGTCCGGCGGCCGGGCCGACGCGGAGCTGCTGGCCGGCGTCGCGGCCAGGGGCGGTGCGACCGTGCTGGCCGTGGTGCCGACGGTGCTGAAACTGATCGCGGAGCAGCCGCCGCTCGCCCGGGCCCGTTCGGTGCGGGCGGTCGTGTGCGGCGGTGAGCAGCTGACCCGGGAAGTGACGGCCCTGGTGGCGGAACGGCTCGGCGTGCCCGTGCACAACGTGTACGGGCCGACCGAGGCGACGATCGACGTCTCGTCGTTCACCGTGGGTCCGGACGCCCAGCCGGACGCCCGCGTGCCGATCGGGCGGCCCTTGGACAACATCCGGCTGTACGTGCTCGCCCCGGACGGCGGGCCGGTGCCGGCGGGCGTCACCGGGGAGCTGTACATCGGCGGTGTCGGGGTCGCGCGGGGCTACCTGGGCCGGCCCGCGCTGACCGCGGAACGGTTCGTCGCCGACCCGTTCACCGCCGACGGCGGACGGCTCTACCGGACCGGCGACCGGGCGCGGTGGCGCTCCGATGGGGTGCTGGAGTTCCTCGGCCGGGCCGATGACCAGGTCAAGGTCCGCGGGTTCCGGATCGAGCCGGAGGAGATCGAGGCCGCGTTGAAGGACCACCCGTCGCTCGGCGACGCGGTGGTGGCCGTGGCCGAGGACGCTTCCGGCGGGCAGCGGTTGGCCGCCTACCTGGTGCCCTCGGTGACGGACGCCGGGACCTCCACCGTGCCGACCGCGGGAGAGCTGCGCGAGTTCCTGGCGGGCCGGCTGCCGGAGTTCATGGTGCCGACGGTCTTCACCGAGCTGGCGTCGCTGCCGCTGACCCCGAACGGGAAGCTGGACCGCAGGGCGCTGCCGGCTCCCGACCTCTCCCGCGACACGGCGAGCGAGTTCGTCGCGCCGGCGACCCGGACCGAGGAACTGCTGGCCGGGATCTGGGCCCAGGTGCTCGGGCTCGACCGGGTCGGGGCGGCGGACGACTTCTTCGAACTGGGCGGGCACTCGCTGCTGGCGATCCAGGTGATCTCGCGGGCGCGGGAGGCGCTCGGCGTCGGCGTGCCGCTCGCGGAGCTGTTCGACCACCCGACGGTCGCGGGGCTCGCCGCGGCGATCGGGGCGATGACGGCGGGCCCGTCCGCGCCGCCCGTGCTGCCCGTCGCCCGGGACCGGCGGCTGCCGCTGTCGTTCGCGCAGCAGCGGCTGTGGTTCCTCGACCAGATGGAGCCGGGCTCAGCGGAGTACGTGGTCGCCCTGCCGGTGCGGCTCGGCGAGGACCTCGACGTCGCGGCACTGGGCGCGGCGCTGACCGCGCTGGTGGCGCGGCACGAGGTGCTGCGGACCCGGCTGGTGGCGGGCCAGGACGGGGTCCCGTTCCAGGTCATCGACCCGCCGTCGCCGTTCCCGCTGCCGGTCGCCGACGTGTCCGGCGCGCGGGACCCGCGGCGGGAGGCCGAGGCGCTGCTGGCCGCGGACTCCCGGGCGCCGTTCGACCTCGCGGTCGGCCCGCTGGTGCGGGCGTGCCTGGTGCGTGCGGCCGGCGGGCGCCACATGCTCGCGCTGTCGGTGCACCATGTGCTGTTCGACGACTGGTCCGGCCGGATCCTGCGGCGGGAGCTGTCGGCGCTGTACGAGGCGCAGCGGCGGGGCCGGCCGGATCCGCTGCCGCCGCTGCCGGTGCAGTACGCCGATTTCGCGGTGTGGCAGCGCGACCGGCTGTCCGGCGAGGTGCTCGAGTCCCAGCTGGCGTACTGGCGTGCGCAGATGTCGGGCGCGCCGGTGCTGGAGCTGCCCGCCGACCGGCCGCGGCTGCCGGTGCGGTCCTCGGCGGGGGCGTTCCTCCGGTTCGACGTGCCGCCGGAGACGGCCGCCGGGCTGCGCGAGGTGGCCGGCCAGGGCGGGGCGACGATGTTCATGACGCTGCTGGCGGCGTTCATGGTGCTGCTGGGCCGCTACACCGGCCAGGACGACATCGTGGTGGGCACGCCGGTCGCGAACCGGGACCGGGCGGAGAGCGAGGGCCTCATCGGGTTCTTCGTGAACACGCTGGTGATGCGGGCGAGCCTGGCCGGCGACCCGGCCTTCACCGAGGTGCTGCGGCGGGTGCGGCGGGTGGCGCTGGACGCCTACGCCCACCAGGACCTGCCGTTCGAGCGCCTGGTGGACGAGCTGGTCACCGTGCGGGACCGCTCCCGCACCCCGCTGTTCCAGGTCATGTTCAACCATGTCGCGGGCGATCCGCACGACACGGCCGGCCGGGAGACCGACGTCAGGGCCGGCGCCGTTCCGGTGAAGTTCGACCTGACGCTCGTGGTCGGCGACGCCGGCGGCGGCCTGACCGGCGAGATCCAGTACAGCACCACGCTGTTCAGCGCGGCCTTGATCAGCCGCGTGGTGGACCATCTGGTGATGCTTCTGGGGGAGCTGGCCGACGGTGCGGACCTGCCGTTGTCCCGGCTGCGGACGCTGACCCCGGACGAGCGCCGCCGGCTCGCGGAGTGGAGTACCGGCGCGGAGCGGCCGGTCCCCGCGGCGAGCGGGGTGCACGAGCTGGTGGCCGGGCACGCCGCGCGGCATCCGGACACGGTCGCGGCCGTGTACGGCGGGGCCGCGCTGACGTACGGCGCGCTGCTGGAGCGGTCGGCGCGGCTGGCGGCCTACCTGCGCGGCCTGGGGGTCGGGGCGGAGACCACGGTCGGGCTGTGCCTGGAGCGGGGCCTGGACATGGTGACGGCGATGCTCGCGGTCTGGGAGGCCGGCGGCGCCTACCTGCCACTGGACCTGGACTACCCGCAGGGACGGCTCGAGTACATGGTCGCCGACAGCGGCGCGCGGGTGCTGGTGACGTCCGGCGGCCGGTTCGAGCCGGGCGCCGGCGACGGCACGGGGCCCCTCGTCCTGCGGCTGGACGATCCGGCGACGGCGGAGGCGATCCGGCGGTGCCCGGCCGGCGGCCGGGTGGCGGCGGGACATGCCGGGCAGCTCGCGTACATCGTGTACACGTCGGGCTCGACCGGCCGCCCGAAGGGCATCGCCGTGACCCATCGGGACATCATCGCCCTGGCGACGGGGGACTATCCCGGCATCGAGCCCGGCGACGTGGTGGCGCAGACCACCAGCACGTCCTACGACGCGGCCGTCTACGAGATCTGGGGAGCGCTCGCCCGCGGCGCCACGCTCGCCGGGGTGGACCGCGACGTGCTGCTGCTGCCGCGGCGGCTCAACACCCAGATCCGGCAGCAGGGGATGACCGTCGTCTTCCTCATCACCGCACTGCTGCACCAGCTCGCGGCGCAGGCGCCCGAGGGCCTGAACAAGGTCAGGAACCTGCTGTTCGGCGGCGAGGCGGCGGATCCGGAGAACGTGCGGCGCATGCTGACGGAGGGCCGCCCCGGCCGGCTGCTGCACTTCTACGGCCCGGCCGAGGGGACCACGTTCGCCACCTGGGGACCGGTCACCGGCATCGCCGACGGCGTCGTCCCGATCGGCCGCCCGATGGCCAACATGCGCGGTTACGTCGTCGACCGGTGCATGAACCCGGTGCCCGTGGGCGTCCCCGGCGAGCTGCTCATCGGCGGCACCGGGCTGGCCCGCGGCTACCACGGCCGGCCGGCGCTGACGGCCGGGCGGTTCGTCGCCGACCCGTTCCGCGGCGACGGCGCCCGCGTGTACCGGACCGGGGACCGGGTGCGCTGGCTCGCCGACGGCACCCTGGAGTTCCTCGGCCGGGCCGACGACCAGGTCAAGGTGCGCGGGTTCCGGATCGAGCCGGGCGAGATCGAGGCCGTGCTCGCCGCGCAGCCCGGCGTGCGCTCCGCGGTCGTGCTGCCCTTCGGCGAAGGCTCGAACCGCCGGCTCGTCGCCTACCTCGTCCCGGCGGACGGGGACCACCCGCTCTCGGCCGGCCGGCTGCGGGAGCAGGTCCGCGGCCAGCTGCCCGAGTTCATGATCCCGTCGGCGTTCGTCGAGGTCGCCGCGCTACCGCTGACCGCGAACGGGAAGCTCGACCGGGCGGCGCTGCCCGCCCCCGAGGCCGATCGGCCGGACGTGGCGGAGTACGTCGCGCCGACCGGCTTCGCCGAGCAGCTGCTGGCCCGGATCTGGGCGGAGGTCCTGGGCACCGAAGGCGTCGGCGTGCACGACGACTTCTTCGAACTCGGCGGGCACTCGCTGCTGGTGCCCCAGGTGGTCTCCAGGATCCGCGCCGGCGGGTACGAACTGGCCATCGGCGAGTTCTTCGACCATCCGACGATCGCCGGGGCCGCCACCCGGCTGAAGGCCAGGGAGCGGCACCTGCGCTCCGCCGTGCCGATCAGGAGCGGCACGGTCGAGCCGGCCGTGTTCGCCGTCCACGGCATGACCGGGGAGGTCGCGGCGTACGCCGAGGTCGCCGGGCACCTGGAGGAGGGCCACCAGTTCCACGGGCTGCTCGGCCGCGGGCTGGCCGGCCGCGAACGGCCGATCGGCTCGGTGGAGCGGATGGCGTCGGCCTACCTGAGCGACGTGCTCCAGCTGCAGCCCGACGGCCCGTACCTGTTCACGTCCTGGTCGGGCGGCTGCTACGTCGCCGTCGAGATGGCGCGCCAGGCGGCCGCCAGGGGCGAGCGGGTGGCGGGCGCGATCCTGATCGGGCCGCCGATCATGCCGCCGCCGGACGGGGTCAGGAAGCGCCCGTTCACCCGCGCGGAGCGCAGGCTCCTGCGCGCCATCGACGAGACCATCGAAGCCCCTCCCGGGACCCGGCTCCCGGCGGCGGTCGAGGAGCGGATCCTCCGGGTCCGTCCCAAGGACGATCCGGTCGCGGTGGCGATCCGGGCCGGTGACAAGGACGGACTGAGGGGCGCGCGGTCCATGCAGACCTACCGCGTGGCCTTCGAGCACTACTGCGCCCTGCTCCACCACCGGCCCGAGTACCGCTACGACGGACGGGTGGTGCTGCTGATCCCGCGCGAGGACCCGCCGGAGGAGAAGCGGCTCCTGATCGAGCAGTGGGGGACGATGCTGGGCGCCGAGCCGGAGACCGTGGAGGTCCCCGGCAGGCACGGCTCGCTGGTCCGCGGCGAGGGCGCGGCGGCCATCGGCGCGCTGCTGAGCGCCGAGATCACCCGGGCGCACGGCGCCGGGTAGCCGGAAACCGCTTCGCAACTGGTGCGGTGCCGCAGTTAAACGCTTAGTGGCCGGCCCGGGCGCGTGTGATGATATTGCCGCGTCGATCGGCGACCCGAAAGCCGTTGGTAAACGACTGGAGCGCAGATGGAGAATGAGCCGAGGTTTCTCCGGCCGAACGTCATCATCGAACCGCTGGTGGACAGGTTTTACGTTTCCCTGAACACGCTGGCGCCGGTGCAGGCGTCGATGAACCTCGCCTATCTTCAGGTGCCGATGCTGGAAGCGTATCTGCAGGCGCCGAAGGTCCATATCAACAGCAGCAGGGACCCGGAAATGAGGGGCGGATTCTTCGTCAACATCGACGAGGAGCGCAGCGGCGAGGTCCGCGACCTGCTGGCGTCGATCAAACGCGATCGGGCCGCGATGCTCCGCTTCGCCGAGGCCGTGTCCGACGCCGAGGAGATGGTGCGCCAGCAGGCGACGGGATTCGACCTGACACCGCTGTACCCGAAGCTGCCGGCGGACCTCTCCGGCCTGGTGGAGGTGGCGTACGACACCAACAACCAGGCGCAGCTCCGCTACCTCGAACCCGTCGTGTACTCCAGCGAGCTGTACGACGAGGACCGCCAGTCGGTGCAGCTGTCCATCGAGACGGGGATCGAGCGGCCGTTCATCATGAGCACGCCGCGGCTCCCGGGGCCGGACGTGCTCGACCTCCATCTCCCGTTCCGGCACCCCGGCCTGGAGGAGCTGTTCGGCGCCCGGCTCGCCCCCACGACGCTCGGCCGGCTCCGCGACGCGCTGGAGCTCGACGACGAGCAGAGCGCCTTCCTGGCCGGGCTGCTGTGCGACGCGCCGGACCTGGCGCCGAGCAGGCATGTCGACGACGGAGCGCGGATCCGCTACTTCGGGCATGCCAGCCTGGTGATGCAGACGCCCGAGGCCGCGATCGTCACCGACCCCTGGGTCAGCGCCGACAGTACGGCGGCCGGCCGCTACACCTACCGCGACCTGCCGGACCACATCGATCTCGTGCTGCTCACCCACGGGCACCAGGACCATGTCGTCCCCGAGACGCTGATGCAGCTGCGCGGCCGGGTCGGCACCGTGGTGGTGCCGCGGTCCTCGCGCGGCAACCTGAGCGACCCGTCCCTCGCGCTCTACCTGACCCGCCTCGGCCTGCCGGTGGTCGAGGTGGACGACTACGCGCAGGTGGACTTCCCCGGGGGGAGCGTCATCGCGACGCCCTTCCTGGGCGAGCACGCCGACCTGGACATCCGCGCGAAGAGCACCTACTGCGTGCGGCTGGGCGGGCGGACGGTCTTCGTCGGCGCGGACTCGTCCGGCATCGACCCCGCGCTCTACCGGAACATCCGCGCCCACGTGGGCCCGGTCGACGTCGCCTTCCTCGGGATGGAGTGCGCGGGCGCCCCGCTGACGTGGGTCTACCAGGCCCTGCTGACCCGCCCGATGACCAAGAAGATGAGCGACTCGCGGACGATGTCCGGCTCCAACGCCGAGCAGGCCGGCGCCATCGTCACCGAGCTCGGGGCCGACGAGGCCTACGTGTACGCCATGGGGGAGGAGGACTGGCTGGTCGGGCACGTGATGGCGACCAGCTACAACGAGGACTCCTTCCAGCTCAAGCAGGTGGCGGAGTTCATGAACTGGTGCGCCGACAACGGAGTCAAGGCCGACCACCTGTACGGGCAGCACGAGATCCGCTGGTAGGGAGTGTCGGGCCCGCCATGCCGTACGTGTACACCAACGGAATCCGGCTCTGCTACGAGCGGCACGGCCGCGGCGAGCGGGTGCTGCTGATCATGGGCCAGGCGGCGGCCGGGCGGGTGTGGACGATGCACCAGACACCCGCGCTGGTCGGCGCCGGCTACCAGGCCATCACCCTCGACAACCGCGGGATCCCGCCGTCCGACGTCCCCCCGGGCGCGTACTCCATCGACGATCTGGTGGCCGACACGAAAGGCGTCATCGAGGCGTTGCAGGCGGCACCGTGCCGGATCGTCGGGGCCTCGCTCGGGGCCATGATCGCGCAGGAGCTCGCGATCCGCTGGCCGCACCTCGTCCGCTGCGCGGTCCTGATATCGACGAAGTCGCGCTCCGACACGGTCCGGGCGGCGCTGGAGAGGGCGGAACGGGCGGTCCTCGCGAGCGGGACCGCGCCGCCGGCCGACCACCAGGCGGCCATGACGGCCCTGCAGATGCTCTCCCCGGCGACCTTGAACGACGACGCCGCGGTCTCGCCGTGGCTCGGGGCGTACCGGCTGGCCGCTCCGAACGGCACCGCGCCGGGCCAGGCGTGGATCGAGACCGGCGCGGACCGGCGGGCCGCCCTGCGGGCGATAACGGCTCCGTGCCGGGTGATCGCGTTCGCGGACGATCTGATCACACCGCCGCATCTGGGCGCGGAGGTGGCCGACGCCATTCCGGACTGCGATTTCGTGGAGATCGCCGGCGGCGGGCACTCGGGTTACCTGGAGCGTCCCGCCGAGGTCAACGACGCCATCATCGAATTTCTCAACAAGAACTGAGCGGGAAACACTATGGCCGATATTGCAGGCGTTGCCGTGCCGAATCTCGCGGATCCGCGGACGTTCGCCGCGCACGACATGGACGAGATCTGGCGCGGGCTGCGGGAGCGGGATCCGGTGCACTGGCATCCGGAAAGCGACTACGGCCCGGGCTTCTGGGTGGTGAGCCGTTACGCGGACGTGCTCGACGTGCTCCGCGACGACACCGTGTACACGTCGGAGAAGGGCAACGTCCTCGCCACCATGCTGAACGGGGGCGATTCGGGCGGCGGCCGGATGCTGGCCGTGTCCGACGGCGAGTACCACACCGAGCTGCGCAAGCTGCTGCTCAAGGCGTTCGCCCCGCGTGTCCTGGAACCCGTCGTGCACCGGGTCCGCCGGACCGCGCGCCGCCTGCTCGCGGAGGCGATCGAGCGGGGCGGCTGCGATGTCGCCCGGGACATCGCCTCGGTTCTGCCGCTGGAGACGATCTGCGACCTGCTGGACGTTCCGGCCGGCGACCGGCAGTACGTCTTCAAGCTGACCAAGTCGGCGCTGTCCCTGGACTACGAATCGCAGAGCGGGGAGGACCCCGCGGCGCGGCGGGAGATCCTGATCTACTTCTCCGGCCTGGTGGCGGAGCGCCGCAAGTCCCTGGGGTCGGATCCCATCAGCCTGATGGCGACCGGTGAGGTGGGCGGCAAGCGGCTCGACGACATCACGATCATCCTTAACTGCTACAGCCTCGTCATGGGCGGAGACGGGACCAACCGCCTCGCGATCATCGGCGCGGTCAAGGCGCTGATGGACAACCCGGACCAGTGGGAGGCCCTGAAGAGCGGTGCCGTGACCCCGGAGGCGGCGTGCGAGGAGGTGCTCCGCTGGACGACTCCCACGATGCACTTCGGCCGGACCGCGCTCGCGGACACGACGCTGGGCGGCAAGCGCATCGCGGCCGGCGACCTGGTCACCCTGTGGTTCGCGTCCGCCAACCGGGACGAGGCCGTGTTCCCCGATCCGGGCCGGTTCGACCTCGGCAGGGCGCCGAACAAGCACGTGGCGCTCGGGTACGCCCGCCATTTCTGCCTCGGCGGCTACCTGGGACGGGCGGAGATAACGGCGGTGCTGGACGCGTTGCGCGTCGCGGCCGTCGGCATGCGGCAGACGGCGCCGGAGCGTTATCTCTATTCCAATTTCCTGCAGGGCATGAGCAGCCTGCAGATAGAGCTCGGTGGCGACGCCGCCGCATTGGCCGATCCGGACGAGTGAAACGGCGCGGTCGGGCGCGGTCAGGCGCCGGCGCTCAGCAGGTCGCCGAGGAAAGCGCGGATCTCGCGGGCGAGAACGTCGATGGAGTCCACGACGAACAGCACATGCTGGTACTGGTAGATGTCGTACGGCTGGCGCAGCATCTTGTCGATGGAGAACTGCGTCAGGCTGACCTCGTCCATGCCTTCCAGTTCGCCGGCCGAGGAGAGGAGCGCCGCACCGTAGGCGCGCAGGTTTCCCGATTCCCGGACGAGGCCGGTCTCCATCGTGAACCAGAAGACCTTGCTGATCTGATCGATCTGCTCGCCGGTCCGGGCCCGCGAGACCGCCTCGCCGAAGAGCCGGTAGAGGTCGGCGAAGAGGGGGTCGGTGAGCATGACGGCATGGCCGACGAGTTCGTGCAGGACGTCGGGGTCGGGACTGTAGAACGGCACCGCGGGGCAGCGCATGTACATGGTGCTGTAGAAGTAGCTGTCGGTGAAGCCGCAGTAGAAGTCCTTGGGCGGGACGAGGTCTCCGGCCGGGAGCAGCTGGAAGCCCGTGTGGTCGCGGAGCTCGTCGGAGACGGCCTGCAGGTCGGGGACGCGGTCCAGCGGGAGCACCAGGCGGTCCGCCGCCTGGATGTAGCGGTGGCAGGCGGTCGTGGGATGGATCTTGTGGAGCCGGCTGATCACCGTCTCCCAGAGGGCGTTCTCCTCCGCGTCGTAGGTCACCTTCGGCAGGCGGGCGCCGGGCCGGTGCCCCGAGATCCGCTTCTTGATGTCCTCGCGCCGGTCCGCGCAGCGGCCGTCGATCTTGCCGTAACCTTCGGAGATGTGCATTAATTCGTCAGGCATACGCTTCTCGTTTCTGTTGGCGGCGCCTGTCGGATAAGCCGCCGATATTGGCGGCGTCCGCATCTTTGGCGGCGATTGGCGCGGTGCGGTGGGCCGAGCGTATACCGGGTGCGCCGGCCCCGAGGTGTTCAACGTGTGCCATGCCGCAGACAAACGGCCGGCGCGTTTCGATATAACGTCATTTGGACTATGGTCGCCATGGCACTATGACCTGCCGGAACGGATACCGCACAGACCGGAATCGGTTTCGCTACTGCAAGCGAGCGAGCGTCGCTGCCCGTCGATATGGTCCGCAGCGGCCCAGTGCGCAGCCGCGGCAAGGAAGGACAGTTGATGCATTCCGAGGCACGGCGTCAATTGCTGAAGCTACGGCTGCGAGGGAAGCAGGTCTCGCCTCAGGAATGGGAGCCGCGCCCGGACGGGCCGCTCCCGCTGTCGTTCGGGCAGCAGCGGCTGTGGTTTCTGGACCGGCTGGAGCCGGGCTCGGTGGAGTACGTCGTGCCGATGGCGGTGCCGCTGCGCGACGCGGTCGACGTCCGGGCCCTGGGCGGGGCGCTGAGCGCGATCATCCGGCGGCACGAGGTGCTGCGGACGCGGCTGGTGGCCGGGTCCGACGGGACGGCGCACCAGGTGGTCGGCGCGCCGGAGGCACTGGCGCTCCCGGTCGTCGACGTCTCCGGGGCGCAGGACCCGGCCGGTACCGCGCGGCACCTGATGGCGGCCGCCCGGCTGACGCCGTTCGACCTGGCGGCGGGACCGCTGCTGCGCGCCTGCCTGGTCTGGATCGGGGACGCCGAGTGCGTGCTGATCGTGACCGCGCACCACGTGGTGTTCGACGAGTGGTCGGGACGGATCTTCCGCCGCGAGCTGCTGGCGCTCTACCAGGCTTTCCGCACGGGCCGGCCCGACCCGCTGCCCCCGCTTCCGGCGCAGTACGCCGACTTCGCGCTCTGGCAGCGGCAGTGGGTCTCCGGCGAGGTGCTGGACGGGCAGCTCGACTACTGGCGGCGGAAGCTGGACGGAGCGCCGGAGCTCGCGCTGCCCGCGGACCGGCCGCGTCCACCGGTGCGCTCGGCCGACGGCGCCGTCGCGGAGTTCACCGTCGGGGCGGAGACCGCGGCCGCCCTGCGCGAGGTCGCGGACGAGACCGGCGCCACCATGTTCATGGCGCTGCTGGCCGCCTTCGGGATGCTGCTGGCGCGCTACACCGGTCAGGACGACGTCGTCGTCGGCACGCCGCTGATCAACCGCAACCGCGCCGGCACCGAAGAGATGATCGGGTTCTTCGTCAACAACCTGGTGATGCGCCTCGACCTGACCGGGGACCCGTCGTTCCGGGAACTGCTGGGCCGGGTGCGGGAGCTGGCCCGGGACGCCTACGACCATCAGGACCTGCCGTTCGAGAAGCTCGTCGACGAGCTGGTCACCGAGCGCGACCCGTCCCGCACCCCGCTGTTCCAGGTCTTCTTCAGCTACCTGGCCGAGGCGGCCGACGCGGGACCGGGCGGCCCGGAATCGGGCGAGGGAGCCGAGGGGCTCAGGGCGGCCGAGCCGGCCGGACCCGCTGAATCCGCTGAGCCGGCCGGACTGCAGCCGGTGAAGTACGACCTGTCGGTGATGCTGGCCCCGCGCGGCGATGGCCTCGCCGGGTCGTTCCATTACAGTACGGCGCTGTTCGACTCCGCCCGGATGCAGCGGATGACCCGGCACCTGACCGCGCTCCTGGACGCCGTCGGCCGCGCGCCCGGCGCCCGCGCGAGCGGGCTGCCGATGCTGTCGCCCGGTGAGTGGGAGCAGGTCGTCCGGGCGTGGAACGACACCGCGGTGGCCGCGCCCGAGCCGGTCGGGACGCCTGAAGCGATCGCTGAGCGCGCGGCGCAGGACCCGGACGCGGTCGCGGTGGTCTCCGGGGACTCCTCGCTGACCCGCGCGGCGCTGGCCGAACGGGCCGGCCGGCTCGCCTCGCGCCTGCGCGAGGCGGGCGCCGGGCCGGGCACTGTGGTGGCGCTGTGCCTCCCCCGGGGCATCGACCTCGTCGTGGCGATGCTGGCCGTCTGGCGTGCCGGCGCCGCCTATCTGCCGCTGGATCCCGACCACCCGGCGGAACGCCTGGCGTTCATGCTGGCCGACAGCCGTGCGGCGGTGCTGGTCGCGGACCGCGCGGCCGCGGCGGCGCTGCCGGCCGACGGCGACCTGCCGGACGGGACCCGGCCGCTCTGGCTTGACGATCCCGAGGTGCGGGCGGCGGCGGCCGCGGCGCCGGTCGCGCCCGCGCCCCCGTCGCGGCCCGGGCGGCCCGGGCGGCCCGCCTACATGATCTACACGTCGGGCTCGACCGGGCGGCCCAAGGGCGTCGTGGTCGAGCACCGGAGCCTGCACAACCTCCTGGCCTCGATGAGCCGGCGCCCGGGGGTGGACGGCTCCGACGTGCTGCTCGCGGTGACCACCGCCGGGTTCGACATCGCCGGCCTGGAGATCTGGCTCCCGCTGCTGACCGGAGCGCGGCTGGCGATCGCGAGCAGCCGGGCCGCCGCGGCGCCCGGGGAGCTGGCGGCGGAGATCGGGCGGCGGGCGGTCACGGTGCTCCAGGCCACCCCCGCCACCTGGCGGATGCTGGTCGACGACGGCTGGCCCGGCGCACCCGGCCTGCGTGCGCTGTGCGGCGGCGAGGCGCTCCCGGCGGAGCTCGCCGGGCAGATCCTGGACCGCACGGCGGAGCTGTGGAACATGTACGGGCCGACGGAGACCACCATCTGGTCGACGTGCAGGCGGATCGACGACCCGGCGGACGTGACGCTGGGCGGCCCGGTGGACAACACGCGGGTGTACGTCGTGGACCCGCGGCTGAACCCCGTACCGGTGGGGGTCCAGGGCGAGCTGCTGATCGCCGGGCACGGGGTCGCCCGCGGCTACCATGACCGGCCGTCGCTGACGGCGGGGCGGTTCGTCGCGGACCCGTTCGCCGCCGACGGGTCCCGGCTCTACCGGACCGGGGACCTGGTGCGGTGGCGCGCCGACGGGCGGCTGGAATTCTGGGGCCGGATCGACCAGCAGGTGAAACTCCGCGGGTTCCGGGTCGAGCCCGGCGAGGTGGAGGCGGTGCTGGCCGCCCATCCGGCGGTGGCGGCCGCGGTGGTGGCGGTCACCGGCGAGGATGCTCGGGCGCGGCTCGCGGCCTGGCTGGTCCCGGCCGGGGACGGCGCCGGCCTTCCGCCGGACGCGGAGCTGCGCGCCTTCGCCGCCGAGCGGTTACCGGACTACATGATCCCCTCGGTCTACACCGGGCTCGCGGCCTTCCCGCTGTCGCCGGCCGGAAAGGTGGACCGTGCGGCGCTCCCGGCGCCCGAGGCCCCGGCGGCCGGCGGGCGGGAGCCGCGGACCGTGCAGGAGGAGATCCTGTGCGGCCTCTTCGCCGATGTCCTCGGCGTTCCGGCGGCCGGGCCCGAGGACGACTTCTTCGCGCTCGGCGGCCACTCGCTGCTCGCGACGAGGCTGATGAGCAGGATCCGGTCGGCCCTCGGCGCGGAGCTCGGCGTCCGGACGCTGTTCAACAGCCCCACCCCCGCCGGGCTGGCGCTCCAGCTGGACGGCGCGGGCACGGCGCGGGCGGCGCTCCGGCCGCGGCGCCGCCCCGACCGGGTGCCGCTGTCGTTCGCCCAGCAGCGGCTCTGGTTCCTGGCGCAGCTCGAGGGGCCGAGCGAGACCTACAATGTGCCGGTGGCGATGCGGCTGTCCGGCGAACTGGACCGGGCGGCGCTCGCCGCGGCGCTCGCGGACCTGGTGGCCCGGCACGAGAGCCTGCGGACCACCTTCCCGGTGGACGACGGAGTCGCCTGGCAGCGGGTGCTTCCTCCCGCAGCCGCGGCGGACCTGCTGTCCGTGCGGCGGGTGGGCCCGGAGGAGCTGCCCGCCGCCGTCGCCGAGGTCAGCCGGTACCGGTTCGACCTCTCGGTCGAACCGCCCGTGCGGGCGGTGCTGCTCGCGGTGAGCCCCCGGGAGCACGTGCTGGTGCTCGTCGTCCATCACATCGCGTCCGACGGCTGGTCGATGGGTCCGCTGGGGCGCGACCTGTCGATGGCCTACGCCGCGCGGCGCGACGGGCGGGAGCCGGAGTGGGCGCCGTTGCCGGTGCAGTACGCCGACTACACGCTGTGGCAGCGGGAGATGCTGGGGAGCGTCGAGGACCAGGAGTCGGCGGCGGCCGCCCAGCTGTCGTACTGGATGACCTCGCTGGCGGGGCTGCCGGAACAGATCGAACTGCCGGCCGACCGGCCGCATCCGCAGATCGGGTCGCACCGGGGCGCGGCGGTGCCGGTACGCGGCGGCGCGCGCCTGCACGCCACGCTCGCGGAGCTGGCGCGGACCCACGGGGTCACGATGTTCATGGTGGTGCAGGCCGGCCTGGCGGCGCTGCTCACCCGGCTCGGCGCGGGCACGGACGTGCCGGTGGGCTCGCCGATCGCGGGCCGCACCGACGAGTCGCTGGACGACCTGGTCGGGTTCTTCGTCAACACGCTGGTGCTGCGCGCCGACACGTCCGGGGACCCGGAGTTCGGCGAGCTGCTGGCCCGCGTCCGCGAGGTGAACCTGGGCGCGTTCGCCCACCAGGACATCCCGTTCGAGTACCTGGTCGAGGTGCTGAACCCGGCCAGGTACCTGTCGCGGATCCCGCTGATCCAGGTGATGCTGGCGTTCCGCAACGTCCCGCCGACCGGCGCGGAGCGGGGGTTCGCCGGGCTGGACACCGAGCCGTACCCGGCCGGGGTCGGTGCCGCGAAGTTCGACCTGACGCTGTTCCTCGCGGAGGAGTTCGACGACGCGGGCAGGCCCGCGGGACTCGCGGGCCATCTGCAGTACGCGTGCGACCTGTTCGACGAGCCGACGGTCCAGGCCGTCGCGGGGCGCCTGATGCGGGTCCTCGAAGCGGTGGCGGCCCGTCCGGACACGCGGGTCCACCAGATCCAGGTCCTGGCCGCCGGCGAGCGCGCGCAACTCGTGTCCGGCTGGAACCAGGCCGTCGCACCCGTGGCCGCGGCCACGCTGCCGGACCTGTTCGAGGCGCAGGTGGCGAGGACCCCGGACGCGACGGCCGTCTCCTGCGGCGACGTCCAGCTCACCTACGCCCGGCTGAACGCGGACGCGAACCGGCTCGCGCGCCACCTCGTGCGAGCCGGCGCGGGGCCGGAGGACGTCGTCGCGGTCGCCCTGGACCGGGACGTGAGCATGGTCACCGCCGTGCTCGCCATCGTGAAGGCCGGCGCGGCCTTCCTGCCCGTCGACCCGGGATATCCGGCCGAGCGGGTGGCGTTCATGCTGGCCGACGCCAAGCCGAAGTTCGTCGTCACCGGCGCCGCGACGGCCCCCGACACGGCCGCCGACACGGCCGCCGGCGGGGGCGCGGGCACCGCGCACATCGTGGTGGACGACCCCGAGGTCGTCCGGCAGGTGGCCGGGCTGGCCGGGACGGACCTGGGGCGCGGCGACCGCCGGGGACCGCTGCTGCCCGCGTCCCCCGCCTACCTGATCTACACGTCCGGGTCCACCGGGCTGCCGAAGGCCGTGGTGGTGACGCACACCGGGATCGCCGGCCTGGCGGGGGTGAGCGAGGAACGGCTCCGCCTCGACGGGCGCGACCGGGTCCTCCAGCTGGCCTCGCTGAGCTTCGACGCCGCGTTCTGGGAGCTCTGCATGGCGCTGCTGTCCGGCGGCACGCTGGTGCTCGCCCCGGGCGTGCGCCTGATCGGCGAGGTGCTGGCCAGGACGCTGGAGGAGCGGGGGGTGAGCCTCGCGCTGATCCCGCCGGCCGCGCTGGCGGGGGTGCCGGTGGTGTCCCCGACCATCTTCCGCACCCTGATCGTGGGCGGCGAGGCGTGCCCGGCGGAGGCCGTGGCGCGGTGGGCGCCCGGCCGCCGGATGGTCAACGCGTACGGGCCGACCGAGGTCACGGTCTGCGGCACGATCAGCGATCCGCTCGAACCCGACGGCGGCGCGCCGCCGATCGGGCGGCCGGTGTGGAACGCCCGGCTGTTCGTGCTGGACGGCTCCCTGAACCCGGTCCCGGCCGGGGTGGCGGGCGAGCTGTACATCGCCGGCGACGGCCTGGCCCGCGGGTACGGCGGCCGCCCGGCGCTGACCGCCGGGCGGTTCGTCGCCGACCCGTTCACCGGCGGCGGGTCGCGCATGTACCGGACCGGTGACCTGGTGCGCTGGCGCGCCGACGGGGCGCTGGAGTTCGTCGGCCGCGCCGACGAGCAGCTCAAGGTGCGCGGGTTCCGGATCGAGCCGGCCGAGGTCGAAGCGGTCCTCGCGGAGTGCCCGGGAGTGGCGCGGGCGGTCGTCGTCGCCCGGGAGGACCGGCCGGGCGACCGGCGGCTGGTGGCGTACCTGGTGCCGGGCGCCGCGGAGGCGGACGAGGACCGGGACAGGTCCGCGGAGGGCCGGCAGGTCGGTGAGTGGCGGCAGATCTACGACGACCTGTACGCCGGCACCAAGGACCAGGAGTTCGGCGAGGACTTCACCGGCTGGAACAGCTCCTATGACGGCGCGGCCATCCCGGTCGAGGAGATGGCGGAGTGGCGCGAGGCGGCGGTGGAGCGGATCCTGTCGCTCGGCCCGCGGCGGGTGCTGGAGATCGGTGCGGGCAGCGGGCTCATCCTGGCCCGGCTGGCGCCGCGGTGCGAGACGTACTGGGGGACGGACTTCTCCGCCGAGGCCATCGACCTGCTGCGCGCGAACGTGGAGGCCGACCCGCGGCTCGCGGGGCGGGTGGAGCTGCGCGCCCAGGCCGCGCACGACGTCGGCGGCCTGCCGGCCGGCTACTTCGACACGATCGTCGTCAACTCGGTCGTGCAGTACTTCCCGAGCGCCGAGTACCTGACCGAGGTGCTCGGCAAGGCCCTAGGGCTGCTGCGGCCGGGCGGGACGGTCTTCCTCGGCGACGTCCGCAACCTCCGCCTGCTGCGGCTGTTCCACACGGCCATCGAGCGCGGCCGCGGCGACGACCCCGTGGTGGTCCGCGCCGCGGCCGAGCGGAGCATCGCCCGGGAGAAGGAACTGCTCGTCGACCCGGAGTTCTTCGCCGCGGCCGCGCGCGGGCTGCCCGGCATCGACCGGATCGACGTCCTGCTGAAACGCGGGCGGTTCCGCAACGAGCTGAGCCGCTACCGGTACGACGTGGTCCTCACCAAGCAGGCGCCCGCGCTCGAGACCGGCGGACCGGCGCCGGACGAGGCGGAGCCCGAGGTGCCGTGCCTGCCGTGGAACCTGCTGGCGGCCCCGGCCGCGGTCGGGGACTACCTGGCCCGGCGGCACCCGCGGTTCCTGCGGATCAGCGGGGTACCGAACGACCGGCTCGCCGCCGACCTCGCCGCCGTCCGCGCCCTGGACGGAGGGGAGGCCGAGGAGGCGGTGCCGGGCGCCGACCCCGAGGACTTCTACGCGCTGGGAGCCGAGGCCGGCTACCAGGTGGCGGTCACCTGGTCGTCCGGCGCCGACGACGGCCGCTTCGACGTGGTGTTCACCGGTCCGGACGCGGGCCGGGCGGCACCCTGCTACCTTCCGGCGGCAGACGGCTCCCCGGCGCTCTCGACCCATGCCAGCCGGCCGCTGGGCAGCCGGGCGGCCGTCCTGGCGCAGGCGAGGGAGTTCGCCGGGCGGCGGCTGCCGGAGTTCATGGTCCCGTCGGTCTTCGTCGAGCTGGCCTCGCTCCCGCTGACGCCGAACGGGAAGCTGGACCGGTCGGCGCTGCCCGTTCCCGAGTCGGACCGGGTGGACCTCGGGGTGTTCGTGGCCCCGTCGACACCCGCCCAGGAACTGCTGGCGGGGATCTGGGCGCAGGTGCTGGGCACCGAGCGCGTCGGCGCGGACGACCACTTCTTCGAGCTGGGCGGCCATTCCCTCCTGGCCACCCGGGTGGCCTCGCGGGTGCGCGAGGTGTTCGGGGTGGAGATCCCGCTCGCGGCGCTGTTCGACCAGCCGAGGCTGCGGGACCTGGCCGCGGTGATCGAGCAGACCGCCGCCGGCGCGGCGGCCCCGCCGGTGGTCCCGGTGCCCCGGACCGGGCCGCTGCCCCTCTCGTTCGCCCAGCAGCGGCTCTGGTTCATGGACCAGGTCGAGCCGGGGTCGGTGGAGTACAACGTGCGGATGCCGATCCCGCTCGGCGGCGAGCTGGACGTCCGGGCGCTGGAGGCCGCGCTGTCCGCGCTGGTCCGGCGGCACGAGGTGCTGCGGTCCCGGCTGGTCGCCGGCTCGGACGGCGTCCCCGGCCAGGTGGTCGACCCGCCCGCGCCGTTCCCGCTGCCGGTCGCCGACGTGACGGGGGCCGCCGACCCCGCGGCGGCGGCGCACCGCCTGATGGTCGCCGCCGCGATGGCGCCGTTCGACCTGGCGGCGGGCCCGCTGGTCCGCGGCTGCCTGATCCGGGTGAACCGGGAGCACCACCTGCTGGCTCTGGCGGTGCATCACATCGTCTCCGACGAGTGGTCGGCGGAGATCCTGCGGCGCGAGCTCGGCGTGCTGTACCGGGCGCTGCGCGACGACCGGCCGGATCCGCTGCCGCCGCTCGCCGTGCAGTACGCCGACTTCGCGGTCTGGCAGCGGGGGTGGCTGACCGGCGAGGTGCTCGACGGGCAGCTGTCGTACTGGCGCGACCGGCTCGCCGGGGCGCCGGAACTGGACCTTCCGGCGGACCGGCCCCGCCCGCCGGTCCGCTCGACGGCCGCCGCCTTCGCGAGCTTCGCCGTCCCGGCCGCGGCGACGCGGCGGCTGCAGGAGGTCGCGCGCGAGGGCGGCGCGACGATGTTCATGACGCTGCTGTCGGCGTTCGCGGTGCTGCTCGGCCGGTACTCGGGGCAGGACGACGTGCTCGTGGGCACGCCGGTGGCCAACCGGAACCGCGCCGAGACCGAGGACCTCATCGGGTTCTTCGTGAACGATCTGGTCCTGCGGACCGACCTGTCGGGGGACCCGGCGTTCACCGAGCTGCTCGCCCGGGTGCGGTCCGCGGCCCTCGACGCGTACGCGCACCAGGACCTCCCGTTCGAGCAGCTGGTGGACGCCCTCGTGACCGCGCGGGACCGGTCGAGGACGCCGCTGTTCCAGGTCGCGTTCAGCTACGCCGACGCACGCCCCGACGACGACGTCACCGGTACAGGGGCGCGGCTGCGACTGGACACCGCGCACCCGGGCGGGACCGCGGAGGAGGCGCTGCCGGTGCGCGCCGACCTGGTGGTCACGGTGGCCGACTCCCCGTCCGGCCTGATGGGGTCGATGCACTACAGCACCGCGCTTTTCGACGCGTCCAGGATGCAGCGGATGGCCCGGCACATGACCACCCTGCTGGAGGCCGTCGCCGCCGACGCGGACCGGCACATCAGCGCCCTGCCGTTGCTGACGGCGAGCGAGCGGGACGTGCTGGTCCGGCAGTGGAACGACTCCACGGTCGCGGCGCCCGCCGAGACGAGCATCCACGAGCTGATCGCGGCGCGCGCGCGGCAGCACCCGGACGCGGTGGCGGTGGTGGCCGGTGAGAGCTGCCTGACCTACGGCGGGCTGATGGCGCGCGCGGGGCGGCTGGCAGCGCTGCTGCGGGACGCCGGAACGGGACCGGGCACGGTGGTCGGCCTCGCTCTCGGCCGCGACGTCTCCCTGATCGTGGCGATCCTCGCGGTGTGGCAGGCGGGCGGCGCCTACCTTCCGCTCGACCCGGAGTACCCGCCCGAACGCCTGCGGTTCATGCTCACCGACAGCGGGGCACGGGTGCTGATCGGGGAACGCCGGGCGGCGGCGGACCTGGTCGCGGATACCGGAGAGGCGCCGTCCGCGGTGCGGGCGGCGCTGTGGCTCGACGACCCGGACGCGGACCTGCCGGACCTGCCGGATCTGCCGGCCGCGGTCCGTCCGGGCCAGCTCGCGTACGTCATCTACACCTCGGGCTCGACCGGAACGCCCAAGGCCGTGCAGGTGCCGCACGAGGGCGTGGTCAACCTCGCCATGGCACAGCAGCGCGCGCTCGGCGTGGATCGCGGCGACGTGGTGCTGCAGTTCGCCTCCGCCAGCTTCGACGCCTCCGTCTGGGAACTGTTGATGGCGCTGGCCACCGGAGCGAGGCTGGTGGTCGCGACCTCGGGGGAGCGCGCCGAACCCGACCGGCTGGCCGCCCTGATCGCCGGCGCCGGAGTGGGCGTCGCGACGATGCCGCCCTCGCTGCTGGAGGCGCTGCCGCCGGACGGCCTCGCCGGGGTCGGCACGCTGATCACCGCAGGCGAGCGGCTCGACGCGGAGCTCGCCCGGACCTGGGGGCGCGGCAGGCGCCTGTTCAACGCCTACGGCCCCACCGAGACGAGCGTCTGCGCCACGATCGCCCGGTGCGACACCGGCACCCCGGAAGGCCCGGAACCGCAGCAGCCCCCGCCCGCCCCGCCGATCGGGTCGCCGATCGCCAACACCAGGCTGTACGTGCTTGACGCGACGCTGAACCCAGTCCCGGCCGGGGTCCCCGGCGAGCTATACGTCGCCGGTACCGGGCTGGCGCGCGGATACGGCGGACGTCCCGCGCTGACGGCGGAGCGGTTCGTCGCCTGCCCCGTCGCGGGGGACGGCTCGCGGATGTACCGGACCGGGGACCGGGCCCGGTGGCGGGCCGACGGGCTCCTGGAGTTCATCGGCCGCGCGGACGAGCAGGTCAAGGTGCGCGGATTCCGGGTCGAGCCCGGCGAGGTCGAGGCGGTCCTGGCGGCCCACCCGGACGTGTCGGCGGCGGCGGTGACCGCCTTCGGGCCGGAGGCCGACCAGCGGCTGGCGGCCTACCTGGTGGCGACGGACCCGGCCACCGGCGTCCCCGGCACCGCCGAGCTGCGCGAGTTCATCCGGCGGCGGCTGCCGGAGTTCATGGTCCCCGCGGTGTTCACCGAGCTGGCGTCGCTGCCGCTGACGCCGAGCAGGAAGGTGGACCGCGCCGCGCTGCCGGCCCCCGGTACGGACCGGCCCGAGGTGGGGCGGTTCGTCGCGCCGCGGACGGAGACCGAGCGGGTGCTGGCGCAGGTGTGGGCCGAGCTGCTGCGGACCGAGCGGGTCGGCGTGACCGACAACTTCTTCGACCTCGGCGGCGACTCGATCACCAGCATCCAGGTGGTGGCCCGGGCCCGGGAGATGGGGGTGCACGTCACCGCGGCGCAGATGTTCGACCACCAGACGGTGGCGGAGCTGGCCGCGGTCGCCGCGGGCGCGCAGGCGGCCGACACCGGGCAGGACCGGATCGGCGGGGAGTACCCGCTGTCCCCTGTCCAGCGGGCGTTCTTCGGCTGGGAGCTGCCCGAGCCGTCCCATCTGAACCAGTCCAGGCTGCTCGAGGCGACCGGCGGGCGGATCGACCGCAGGCTGCTCGAGGTGGCGGCCGAGGCGCTGGCCGACCACCACGACGCGCTGCGGTCGCGGTTCACCCGGCGCGACGGGCGGTGGCAGGCGCGGGTGGCCGCCGTCGAGAGCGCCGACCTCGTCTGGGTGGCCGACCTGGGCGACGACGGCACGGAGGCCGCTCGGACGGAGGCGGCCACCCGGGCGCAGGCCGGCCTGGCGCTGGAGGACGGCCCGCTGCTGCGGCTGGTGCTGTTCGAGCGCGGCGACCGGCCGCAGCAGCTGCTGGTGGTGGCGCACCACCTGGTGATCGACGCCGTGTCGTGGCCGATCGTGCTGGCGGACCTGTCGGCCGCGTACGAGCAGGCCGAACGGGGCGAGCCGGTCCGGCTGCCGGCCAAGACCACCTCGTTCCCGGCATGGTCGCGGCGGCTGGCGGAGCTGGCGGCGTCGGCGGAGGTCGCGGCCGAGGCGGAGCACTGGACGGCCGTCGCGGGCGCGGCCCGGCCGTTGCCGCGCGACCACGACGGCGCGAACACGGTCGGCTCCGCCGGGCAGATCAGGGTGGCGCTCGACCCCGACCGGACCGCCCGGCTGCTGCACCGGGTCCCCGCCGCCTACCGCACGCAGATCAACGACGTGCTGCTCACCGCGCTGGGCATCGTCCTCAACGAGTGGACGGGCGCGCCGGCCTCGGTGGTGGACGCGGAGGGCCACGGCCGCGAGGACGTCGGGGCCGGCTTCGACGTGTCCAGGACGGTGGGCTGGTTCACCAGCATCTACCCCGTCGCGCTGACCGGGGCGCAGGACGGCCTGGGCGCGGCGCTGTGCCGGACCAAGGAGCACCTGCGGGCGGTTCCCCGGCACGGGCTCGGGTACGGGCTGCTGCACCATGTGGCCGGTGCGGTGCCGGCGAGCGGCGCCCAGGTCAGCTTCAACTACCAGGGCCAGTCCGGATCGGCCCGCAGCGGGGCGGGCCTGGCGGGCGGCCGGTTCCGTCCGGCCGGCGGGCCGCGCGGGCAGGAGCAGCCCCCGCGGGCACCGCGCGCTTACCTGATCGACATCACCGGCGGCATCACCGATGGCGTGCTGGAACTGGTGTGGATCTACTCCTCGCGGGTCCATCGGCACGCGACCGTCGGCCGCCTGGCCGACCGCTACATCGAGGTGCTGACCGAGCTGATCGAGCACTGCTGCGCTCCGGGCGCCGGCGGCTGGACCCCGTCCGATTTCCCGCTGGCCGGCCTCGACGCCGAGGCGCTGGAACGGGTCACCGCCGCGGTGTCGACGGACATCGAGGACATCTTCCCGCTGACCCCGCTGCAGCAGGGGCTGCTGCTGGACTCGCGGCTGTCGGGCGACGCGGGGATGTACTGGTCGCAGACGGGACTGCTGCTGGAGGGCGAGCTGGACGCGGAGCTGCTGCGGCAGGCGTGGCGGACCGCGTTCGAACGGCATGCGGTGCTGCGCGCCGGCGTCGTGTGGCGGGGGCTGGCCGACCCGGTGCTGGTGGTGTCGCGTGCGGTGGAGCCGCCGTGGCGCGAGGTGGACCTGTCCGGCCTGACCGGTCCGGAGCAGGAGCGGGCGGTCGACGAGTTCCTGCTGGCGGACCGGGAGCGGGGCGCCGACTTCGACGCGCCGTCGCTGGTGCGGGTGGCGCTGCTGCGCATGGGCCGGGGGCGGGCCCAGCTGGTGCTCAGCCTGCACCACCTGGTCCTGGACGGCTGGAGCCTGCCGATCGTGCTGGAAGAGGTACTGGAGGCCTACGACGCGCTGCGCGCGGGGACGGCGCCGCCGATCCGGGAGCACCGGCCGTTCCGCGACTACGTCGCCTGGCTGTCGGAGCTGGACACCGAGGCCGCGGAGCGGTTCTGGCGGGGCCGGCTGGCGGGGGTGCCGGCGGCGCCGGTGCTCGGCATCGAGCGGGCGACCGGGCGGCAGGGGCGGCGGGACGTGCAGGTGCGCTTGCCGGGCGAGGCCATGTCCGGGCTGGAAGCGTTCGCGCGGCGCTCGCGGCTGACGATGAACACGGTGGTGCAGGGGGCCTGGGCACTGCTGCTGGGGATGTACTCCGGCTCCGACGACGTGCTGTACGGGGTGACCTCGTCCGGGCGCGGGGACCAGATACCGGGGATGTCGTCGATGGTCGGGCTGCTGATCACCACGACGCCCGCCCGGGTCCGGATAGAGCACTCCGCTCCGGTGGGGGAGTGGCTCGAAACGCTGCAGGAGGCCCAGGTACAGGCCCGGCGGTTCGAGCATCTCCCGCTGACGCGGATCCAGGAGTGCAGCGACGTTCCGGCGGGGCGGCCGCTGGTGCGCACGCTGTTCGTGTTCGAGAACTACCCGGTCCGCGAGCTGCAGCGACGGCGAGCCGCCGCGAGCGGCGGCGGTCTGCGGGTCGGCGGCAGCGCCGGCCGCCAGGACATCAGCTACCCGCTCGCCGTGATCGTCAACTCCGGGCGGGAGCTCACGATCACGCTCTCCTACGACCGCGGCCGGTTCGCCGATGCGGCCGTCGACGCGCTCGCGGGGCAGTTCCAGGTGCTGCTGGACGCGGTGGCCGCGGACGGCGGGCGGCTGGTCGGCGACCTGCCGGTGCTGACCTCGGCCGAGCGGGATCGGCTGCTGCACGGCTGGAACGACACGGCCACGGCGCTGCCCGAGGCGGGCGGGGTGCACGAGCTGGTCGCGGCGCAGGTGGCGCGGTGCCCGGACGCGGTGGCGGTCGTGGCCGGCGGCGAGGCGCTGACGTACCGGGCGCTGTGGCAGCGGGCGGGGCGGCTCGCCGGCCACCTGCTGGCCATGCGTCCCGGACCGCTCGTGGGCCTGTGCACCGGGCGGGGCACGGACGCCTTCGTGGCGGTGCTGGGAGTGTGGCGGGCGGGGCTCGCCTACCTGCCGATGGACCCCGCCTATCCGGCCGACCGGCTCGAACTGATGCTGACCGGCGGCGGGGCGCGGGTGGTGCTCGCCGAACGCGCGGTCGCCGGGGACCGGCTGCCCGCGCTGGACGGCGTGCGGACGGTCTGGCTCGACGACCCGGCGGTCCGGCGGGAGATCGGCGCCGCGGCGGAGCCGGCCCCGGTGCCGGTGGCGCCCGGCTCGGCCGCGTACATGATCTACACGTCGGGGTCGGCGGGCGTCCCGAAGGGCGTCCAGGTGACGCACGGCAACCTGGTCAACCTGGCCGTGGCGCTGCGGCCCGTGCTGGGCGCGGGCCCGGGCACGCGGGTGCTGCACTTCGCGTCGTTCAGTTTCGACGGGTCGGTGCTGGAGCTGGTGGTGACGCCCGCGGCCGGCGGGACGCTGGTGGTCGCGGGGCCGGCGGAGCGGTCCGACCCGCGCGCGCTGGCCGGGTTGATCCGGGCGGACGGCGTCGACGTGGCGACGCTGCCGGTGTCGCTGCTGTCGGTGCTGGGTCCGGACGACCTCCCCGGGCTGCGCACGCTGGTGGGCGCGGGCGAGCGGTTCGACACCGAGGTCGCGCGGCGGTGGGGACGCGAGGGCCTGCGGCTGGTCAACGGCTACGGGCCGACGGAGGCGACCGTCATGTGCGTCACCGGGGTGCCGGGCCCGGATGACGGGGCGACGGTGCCGATCGGGCGCCCGGTGGCCAACGTGCGGGCGTACGTGCTCGACGAGCGGCTGCGCCCGGTGCCGGCCGGGGTCACCGGGGAGCTGTTCCTCGGCGGCGCGGGCGTGGCGCGCGGCTACGGCGGGCAGCCGGCCCTCACCGCGCGGCGGTTCGTCGCCGACCCGTTCGCGGCGGACGGGTCGCGGCTGTACCGGACCGGGGACCGGGCGGCCTGGCGGCCGGACGGGGTGCTGGAGTTCGCCGGGCGGGTGGACGAGCAGCTGAAGGTGCGGGGATTCCGGATCGAGCCGGGTGAGGTGGAGGCGGTGCTGGCCGCCCATCCGGGCGTGGCCGCGGCGGTGGCGGCCCCGGTCGGGCAGGGAGCGGAGGCGCGGCTGGGGGCGTGGCTGGTGCCGGCCGATGCCGCCGCCGGAATCCCCCCGGCCGGCGAGCTGCGCGCGCACGCGGCCGCGCGGCTGCCGGAGTTCATGATCCCGGCCGTCTACACCGAGATGTCCGCCCTGCCGCTGACGCCCAGCGGGAAGGCGGACCGGGCCGCGCTGCCCGCACCGGACCTGACCCGCCCGGAGCCGGGCGGTACGTACGTGGCGCCGCGCGGCGATCTGGAACGGCTGCTCGCGGGGATCTGGGCCGAGGTGCTCGGCGTCGACCGGGTCGGCGCGCAGGACGGCTTCTTCGCTCTCGGCGGCCATTCGCTGCTGGCGACGCGCGTCGCCTTCCGGATCGGCGCGGCGCTCGGGGTCGACGTGCCGGTGACCGCGGTGTTCGAGCACCCGACGGTGGCCGGGCTGGCCCAGGTGATCACCGGCGGCGGGGCGGAGGCGCCCGCGCCGCCGGTCGTGCCGGTCGGCCGGGACGGCCGGCTGCCGCTGTCGTTCGGGCAGCAGCGGCTGTGGTTCGTCGGCCAGCTGGAGCCCGGGTCCCCGGAGTACGTGCTGGCGGTCCCGGTCGAGTTCGGCGGCGTCGACGTGGCGGTGCTCGGGGCCGCGATGGCCGCCGTGACGGCGCGGCACGAGGTCCTCCGCACCCGGCTGGTGACCGGCGACGACGGGGTGCCGTACCAGGTGGTCGACCCGCCGGCGCCGTTCGCGCTCCCGGTCGTCGACGTCTCCGGCGCCGCCGATCCGCGGCGTGCGGCGGCGGACCTGCTGGAGGCCGGCGCCATGGCGCCGTTCGACCTGGCCGGGCCGCTGGTGCGCGGCTGCCTGGTCCGGCTGGGCGCGGACCGGCACCTGCTGGCGCTGTGCATGCACCACGTCGTCTTCGACGAGTGGTCGGTGCCGATCTTCCGGCGCGAGCTGGAGGCGCTGTACGCGGCGCTGCGCGCGGGTGAGCCGGACCCGCTGCCGCCGCTGCGGGTGCAGTACGCGGACTTCGCGGTGTGGCAGCGCCGGTGGCTGACCGGGCAGGTGCTGGAGGGCCAGCTCGCCTACTGGCGGGAGCGGCTGGCGGACCTCCCGCTGCTCGAACTGCCGGCCGACCGGCCGCGTCCGCCGGTGCGGTCGAACGCCGGCGCCGTGACCCGGTTCGCCATCCCCGCGGCCACCGCGGAGGGGCTGCGGGCGGTGGCCCGCGAGAGCGGCGCGACGATGTTCATGACGATGCTGGCGGCGTTCATGGCCGTCCTCGGCCGGCATGCGGGCCGGGACGACATCGTGGTGGGGACCCCGGTCGCGGGCCGCGGCCGGCCCGAGACCGAGGACCTCATCGGGTTCTTCGTCAACACCCTGGTGATGCGCGCCAGCACCGCGGCGGACCCCACGTTCGGCGAGCTGCTGGACCGGGTGCGGCAGGCCGCGCTCGGTGCGTACGCGCACCAGGACCTGCCGTTCGAGCAGCTCGTGGACGAGCTGGTGACCGTGCGGGACCGGTCCCGCACCCCGTTGTTCGAGGTGCTGTTCAACTACGTGGCCGCAGGCCCGGCCGGCGGCGGGCAGGGCGTCCCGGCCTCCGGTACTGCGGCCCGCCGCGCCGGCTCCGGCGCCCCAGGGCGGCACGAAGCGCGGGCGGTGAAGTTCGACCTCACGCTGACGGCGGTGGATCGGGGAGCGGAGCTCACCGGGGAGATCCAGTACAGCACCGCGCTGTACGACGCGGCCACGGTCGACCGGCTGGCGGGCCACCTGGTGGTCCTGCTGGGCGCGGTGGCGGCCGACCCTGACGCGCGGGTGAGCGATCTCCCGCTGCTGACGGAGGCCGAGCGCCGGGAACTCGTGGTGACCTCCAACGACACGGCGGTTCCGCTCCCGCGGGTCGGCGGCGTCCACGAACTGGTCAGTGCGCGCGCGGCCGAGTCCCCGGACGCGCCGGCGGTGTTGGCCGCCGATGGGTCGCTGACGTACGCGGAGCTGGAAGACCGGTCGGACCGGCTGGCACGGTACCTGCGCGAGGCGGGCGTGAGCACGGAGACCGTCGTCGCGCTGTGCCTCACACCCGGCGCGGACATGGTCGTGGCGGTGCTGGCGGTCTGGAAGGCGGGCGGGGCGTACCTCCCGCTGGACCCCGCGTACCCCGCCGCGCGGCTGTCGTTCTTCGTCACCGACAGCGGTGCCCGGGTGCTGGTGGGGCACCGGTCCGCGGCGGCCGTGCTGCCGGCGGACGCGCTGCCGCCGGTGACCGTGTGGCTCGACGACCCGGCGACCTCGGACCGGCTCGCCGCGACGCGGCCGGGGGACGCGCCGCGGGTCCACCCGGACCAGCTCGCGTACGTGATCTATACGTCCGGGTCGACCGGCGTGCCCAAGGGAGTGCAGGTCAGCCACGGCTCGGTGCTCAACTACGTGGCGCGGTGCCGGGAGGCGTACCCGGGAGTGCGGGGGCTGTCGCTGGTGCACGCGCCGCTCGCGTTCGACGCGGTGGTGACGCCGCTGCACGGGGCCCTGGCCGCGGGCGGCTGCGTCCACGTGGCGGCGCTGGACGAGGATCTGCCGGCGCTCAGGGAACGGGTGGGCGCGGGCGACTACACCTTCGTGAAGGTGACGCCCGCCCTGCTGACCGTGCTGACGCAGCTGCCCGCCGAGTGCTCTCCCTCGGTGCAGCTGATGGTCGGCGGGGACCTGGTGCGCGGCAAGGACGTCCAGCTGTGGCGGGATCGCCACCCCGGCGTGGAGGTGGTGGCGCACTACGGCCCGACCGAGACCACGGTCGGCAGCACCGACCACCCGATCGGTGCGGGCGAACCGCCGACGACGGGTGTGGTCCCGATCGGGCGGCCGATCTGGAACACCCGGGTGTACGTGCTCGACGGGCAGCTGAACCCGGTGCCGGTCGGGGTGGCGGGCGAGCTGTTCATCGGCGGTGCCGGGGTCGCGCGCGGCTATCACGGGCGCGCGCCTCTCACCGCGGAGCGGTTCGTCGCCGACCCGTTCACCGGCCGCGGCGAGCGGCTGTACCGGACCGGGGACCGGGTACGGCGGCGGGCCGACGGCGTCCTGGAGATCCTCGGCCGGACCGACAACCAGCTCAAGGTGCGCGGATTCCGGATCGAACCGGGCGAGGTCGAGGTGGCGCTCGCGGCGCATCCCGCGGTGGCCTCGGCGGTCGTCGACGCGTTCGGGACCCAGACCGGGGCGCGGCTGGCCGCCTGGCTGGTGCCCGCGGATCCGGCCGCGGGACTGCCGGCCGCCGGCGAGCTGCGGCGGTTCCTGGCCGGGCGGCTGCCCGACTTCATGGTCCCGTCGGTGTTCACGGAGCTGTCGTCGCTGCCCCTCACCCCCAACCAGAAGCTGGACCGGGCCGCCCTGCCGCCCGTGGACGCGTCGCGTCCCGATCTGGCCGGCTCGTACGTGCCGCCCGCCACGCCGGCCGAGGAGTTGCTGGCCGGCGTGTGGGCGCAGGTGCTCGGCCTGGACCGGGTCGGCGCGCAGGACGACTTCTTCGAACTGGGCGGGCATTCGCTCCTGGCGATGCAGGTGATCGCGCGGGTGCGCGAGGTGTGCCGGGCCGAGGTGCCGGTGGCCGTCCTCTTCGACCACCCGACCGTGGCGGGCCTGGCGGCGGCGGTCGAGACGATGGCCGGGCGCACGGTGGCGCCGCCGCTCGTGCCCGCCCGGAACGGAGGGCGCTCGCCGCTGTCGTTCGGTCAGCAGCGGCTGTGGTTCCTGGACCGGATGGAGCCCGGCTCGATCGAGTACAACATCACGATGCCGGTCTTGCTGGGCGGCGAGCCGGACGTGGCGGCGCTCGGCGCGGCCCTGTCCGCGGTGGCCCGCAGGCACGACGTCCTGCGGACGCGGCTGGCCGCCGGGCCGGACGGGGTGCCGTACCAGGAGGCCGGTCCGCCGGTGCCGGTGCCGCTGCCCGTGCTGGACGTCTCGGGCGCCGCCGAGCCGGACGCGGCGGCGCGGGACCTGCTGGCCGAGGGAATGTCCGACCCGTTCGACCTGGCGGCCGGCCTGGTCTTCCGGGCGTGCCTGGTGCGGCTCGCCGCGGACCGGCATCTGCTGGCCGTGTCGGTGCACCATGTGGCGTTCGACGAGTGGTCGGGTCCGGTGCTGCGGCGCGAGCTGGGTGCGCTGTACGAGGCGTTCCGGCGCGGCGAGCCGGATCCGCTGCCGCCGCTGCCGGTGCAGTACGCGGACTACGCGGTGTGGCAGCGGGGGTGGCTGACCGGTGAGGTGGTGGACTCCCAGCTGGCCTACTGGCGGGAGCGGCTGGCCGGCGTTCCGGTGCTGGACCTGCCGACCGACAGGCCCCGCCCGCCGGTCCGGTCCCCGGAGGGCGAGTTCATCCGGTTCACCGTGCCGGCCGAGGTGACCGGCGGCCTGCGCGCGGTCGCCCGTACGGGTGGCGCGACGATGTTCATGACGCTCCTGACGGCCTTCATGGTCCTGCTGCGCAGGTACACCGGCCAGGACGACGTGGTCGTGGGGACTCCGGTGGCGAACCGGGACCGGGCCGAGACCGAGGGCCTGATCGGGTTCTTTGTGAACACGCTGGTGATGCGCGCGGACCTGTCCGGCGACCCGACCTTCACTGAGTTGCTGGAGCAGGTCAGGGGCACCGCGCTGGACGCCTATGCCCACCAGGACCTGCCGTTCGAGCAGCTCGTCGACGAGCTGGTCACCGAACGGGACCGCTCCCGCACCCCCCTCTTCCAGGTGCTGCTCAACTATGTCGCGCTCACCGCCGAACCCGGTCGCCGTGACGGCGGCCGTGACGGCGGCCCCGGCGCAGGGGCGGCGCGGCCGGACGACGGCATCGCCGCCGGCATGGTCGCCAAGTTCGACCTGCGGCTGATGCTGGGGGAGGAGCCCGGCGGTTCCCTGACCGGCGCGCTGCACTACAGCACGGCGCTGTTCGGCGCCGACACGATCCGCCGGATGGCGGGCAACCTGGGCGTCCTGCTGGCCGATGTCGCGGCCCGCCCGGGCACCCCGCTGTCGCGGCTGCCGCTGCTGTCCCGCGCCGAACGCGACCAGCTGCTGCGCGGGCGGAACGACACCTCCGCTCCGGTCCCCGCGGCGAGCGGGCTGCACCAGCTGATCGCCGAGCGGGCCGGGGAGCGCCCGGACGCGGTGGCGGTCGCGTTCGGCGACCGGCAGCTGACCTACCGGCGGCTGACCGGCCGGGCGGCCGGGCTGGCCGGCTACCTGCGCGACGCCGGAGCCGGCCGCGAGACCGTGGTCGGCCTGTGCCTGGACCGCGGCATCGACATGATCGTGGCGATGCTGGCGGTGTGGCAGGCCGGCGGTGCCTACCTGCCGCTCGACCCCGAGTTTCCGCCGGACCGGCTGGGCCACATGCTGGCCGCCAGCAAGGCCAGCATGGTGGTGGGCACGGCCGAGACGCTGGAGAACCTGCCCGCGGTCCGGTCGCGCATGATCGAGATCGACGGGCCGGCGGTGCGGGCGGCACTGGCCGGCGACCCGCCCGCTCCGCGGGTGGAGGTCCACCCGGACCAGCTCGCCTACGTGATGTACACCTCCGGCTCCACCGGCGCCCCCAAGGGCGTGGAGGTCACCCATCGCGGGCTGGTCAACTATGTGAGCTGGGCGCCCCGCCGGACCGGGCTCGGCGAACCGGGACACCGGTACGCGCTGCTGCAGCCGGCCGTCACCGACCTCGGCAACACCGTGATCTTCACCAGCCTGGTGGCCGGCGCGGCGCTGCACGTCATGGACGCCGGCGCGGCCACCGACCCCGCCGCGGTGGCCTGGTTCGTCCGGGCGCACGGCATCGACGGGCTCAAGGCGGTGCCCTCGCACCTGGCCGCGCTGGCCTCGGACGGCGGCCCCGCCCGGCTGCTCCCGGCGCGGTCGCTGGTGCTGGGCGGCGAGGGCGCCCCGGCCGCCTGGGTCGCCGACGTGCTGGCGGCGGCGGGCGCCCGGGACGTCGTGAACCACTACGGGCCGACCGAGACCACCATCGGCGTGGTCACGCTGCGGCTGTCGGCCGGGCATCTGGACGGCGGAACCGTCCCGATTGGCTCCCCGGTCGCCAACACCCGGGTGTACGTGCTCGACGCCGACCTGAACCCGGTGCCCGCCGGTGTGGTGGGCGAGCTGTTCATCGGCGGCGCGCAGGTCGCCCGCGGGTACGCCCGGCAGCCCGCCCTGACCGCCGAGCGGTTCGTCGCCGATCCCGTCGCCGCCGACGGCGGACGCGTCTACCGGACCGGCGACCGGGCGCGGTGGCGGCCCGGCGGCGTGCTGGAGTTCCTGGGACGGGCCGACCGCCAGGTGAAGGTGCGCGGCCACCGGATCGAGCCGGGGGAGGTCGAAGCCGCCCTGACCGCGCACCCGCGGGTGCGCTCGGCCGTCGTGGTCGCCCGCGGCGAGGGCGGCGAGCGGCTCCTCGCCGCCTACCTGGTGGCCGCGGACGCCGGCGGCCCGCCGACCGTGGAGGAGCTGCGCGAGCATCTGCGCGGACGGCTTCCGGAGTTCATGGTCCCGGCGCTGTTCACCGAGATCCCGGCGGTGCCGCTGACCCCCACCGGCAAGCTCGACCAGGCGGCGCTGCCCGGCCCGCAGGACGGCCGGCTGCGTCCCGCCACCGGCGGCGCCGAGCCGTCCGGCCCGACCGAGACCGAACTCGCCGGGATCTGGGCCGCGATCCTGAACCAGGACCGGGTGGGCGTGCACGACAACTTCTTCGACCTGGGGGGCCATTCGCTCCTCGCCATCCAGCTGATCTCCCGGATCCGTGAGGCGTTCGGGGTCGACGTCCCGATCGCGGAGGTGTTCGACAAGCCCACCATCGCCCAGCTCGCCCTGGTCGTCGACGGCGACGGCGCCGACTACGAGGAGTTCGAGCTGTAGTGGTCAGCCCGTCGCGTCGGCGGTGCTGAACCTGGCCCATGCGATCGAGCAGAACAGCACCAGGTACGCCCCGAACGAGAGCAGCCCGTGCAGGACGCCCGCCGTGTCGGCCGGCTCCCGCAGCAGCGCGTCGAACGAGGTCCACCAGTGGGTCGGCAGGTACGGGCGGATCGCGGCGAACTGCAGCACGTTGTCGGCGACCTCGCTGGCGACGACCAGGACGGTGACGGCGGCGACGGCGCCGATCGCGTGCTCGGTGAAGGTGGAGACGGCCAGGCCGATCGCGCCGAGCGACGCCATCCCCGCCGCCACGTACAGCGTGACGAGCAGCAGCCGGAGGATCCCCTCGACCAGCGGCACGGAGGTCCCCGACAGCAGCGTCACCGGCCCCAGCGGGAACAGCAGCGCGCCGGTGGCCAGCGCCACCGCCGTCACGGCGAACGTGACGGCGGTGCCGAACACGACGATCACGGCGTACTTGACGGTGAGCAGCCGGGTGCGCCCGGCCGGCACCGCGAGCAGGTACCGCAGCGTGCCGGAGCCGCTCTCCCCGGCGATCGAGTCCCCGGCGACCACGGCGACCGCGAAGGGCATGATCAGGGTGACCAGCAGGGCCAGCGCCATGAAGCCGAGGAAGATCCCGTTTCCGGTGAGCTGGCCGAAGAACGCCACGTTCGGCCCCCCGGTGGCGCCCGGCGGCGGTGCCTGCGCGCGCATCCCGATGCCGATGGCGACCGGGAAGGCGGCGACCACCGCGAGGAGCAGCTGATTGCGGCGCCGCCCGAAGACCAGCCGCAGCTCGGAGCGGAACAGGCGGAGCCAGGCGCGAACCGGCGCCGGCGCCCCCGCCGCGGGCGTCGTGACCTCAGTCATCGACCTCGAACCCCTCCCCGGTGAGCCCGACGAACAGGTCCTCGAGCGCGGGCGCGGTGACGCCGAAGCCGCGGACGCCGACCCCGGCGGCGACCAGCTCGGCGCAGATCCGCTCGGGCTTGTCGTCCGCGAGGTCCGCCGACACCTCGTCGCCGGCGGTCCGCACGCCGGGCAGGCCGAGCCGGGTGAGCACCGCCTCCGCCGCCGCGGGACGGGCGGTCTCCACCCGGACCCGTACCGCGCTCGTGGCGCGCAGGTCCGCCAGCGAGCCCTGGAAGGCCAGCCCGCCCGCGCGCATGACGCCGACGTGGGTGCAGACCTGCTCGACCTCGGCGAGCAGGTGCGAGGAGAGGAAGACGGTGACCCCGCCGGCCGCGATGTCCCTGATCAGGGCGCGGACTTCACGGGTGCCCTGCGGGTCCAGGCCGTTCGTCGGCTCGTCCAGGACGAGCAGGTCCCGGGGCCGCAGCAGCGCGGCGGCGATCGCCAGCCGCTGTCTCATCCCGAGCGAGTAGTGCCGGTACCTCTTCCTCGCCGCGGCCGTCAGGCCGACCCTGTCGAGCGCCTCGCCGACCCGCTCGGACGCGGTCCGGGGATCGGCCGTCCGGCCGGCCGCGTCGTACCGCAGGAGGTTGTCGCGGCCGGTCAGGAACGGGTAGAACGCGGGGCCGTCGATCAGCGAACCGACCCGCGGCAGCACCGCGGGCGCCGCGGCGGGCATGGGGGAGCCGAGCAGCGTGACCGTGCCGCCGGTGGGGAAGACCAGCCCGAGCATCATCCGGATCGTGGTCGTCTTCCCCGATCCGTTCGGGCCGAGGAACCCGTACACCGAGCCGCTCGGTACGGCCAGGTCGAGGTGGTCGACGGCGACCTGGCCGTTGCCGAACCGCTTGGTGAGCCCGTCCGATGCGATCGCCCACGTGTCCATGCCGGATGCTCCGGTCACTTGCCGGGGGCCGGGGTCGCCACGTGCCGCCATGGCTGCGACTCGGCCTTGCCGATCCGCCCGACCGCCTGGTAGAGGACGTCGGGTGCGACCGCGCCGGCCAGGACGTGCCCGTTGCCGGTGAACAGCACGGAGAGCACGCCGGTCCGCAGCAGACGACCGCTGCCCCACGCTCCGCGCACCGGCTCGGCGAACCGCTCCAGCGAGCTCAGCGCCGTTCCCGGGTCCAGGTCGGGCGACGCCGCGGGCCCGTTCGCGGGCGCCTTGACCGACGCCTTGTCGGAACCGCTGAACGGTGCGCGCCCGCCCTTGGACGCGCCGCGGGCCGCCGCGGGCACGGACGACTCGGGCAGGTCGGCGACGGCCAGCCAGCCGCTGCCGATCAGGCCCGTCCCGCCCAGGAGGGGGACGCCCTGGGCGGCGTCGGCGGTGCCCTTGCCGGAACCGGCCTTCCCGCTGCGCCGGTCCTGCCCCTGCAGGACGGTCGCCCCGGCGGGCGGGCGGAAGGCGAAGCGCGTGGACGGCCGGGCGAACGAGACCGAGCTGTAGCCGACGCTGAAGGCCGGGGCGGTCGCGTCCTTCCCGTACACCTGCACCCGCAGCGGCACGTTGCGGGCGCTGTCGATGGCGATGCGCACCGTGCCGATCAGCGAGCCGCCGCTCTTCGGCGCCAGCACGAGCTGGTAGGCGGGCCGGCCCGCGACCGTCACCGGCGCGGCGGTGGTCACCGTCGTGGTCGGGCCGGCCTTGGCGAGCGCCTGCTCGGCGGCCTGCTGCGGCGTGACCGGCAGGGGCGTGGCGGGCGGCGCCTGCGCGTCGGCCGGCAGTGCCGCGTGGACGGCCTGGTTGGCGGCGCTGTCCCACAGCCACAGGCTGCCGCCGTTCCTGATCAGGTCGAACTCCTTCATGCGCTGCGGCAGTTCGAGCCGGTAGTGCGCCGGATCCGCGTACCAGACGCGGATCGTGTTCGATCCGGCGAGCAGCGACTGGAGCGGGGACGCGCCGGCCGCCGGTGGCGGCGATGGAAGGCCCAGCGACGCCGTCTCGCTGATCGTCCCGTACAGCGGCGGCACGGACGCCCGGTCGGCGACCGCGGCGAGGAGCTGCCCCGCCGTGCGCGCCGGCAGCCGCGGCGGCGGTGGCGCGGCCGCGGAGAGGGCGGCCGGCGCCAGCGTCCCGCCGAGCATCGCGACGACCGCGGCGGGAACCGCCCACCTGGCATGGCGTGACGGGTGCGGTGGCCGTGTCATCTCGTCCTCCTCGCTTTCATGCGTCCCGCAGGCGGAGCACCAGCCCGCCGGTGATGAGCGCCCCGCAGGCCCAGGCGGTGAGCACGCCGAGGCCCGCCCAGGGACTCATCGGAAGACCGCTCAGCCCGACGGTGGCCTCGATGTTCATTCCGGCGGTCATCGGCCCGATCTCCTGGATGTGGCGCGACGCCGAGGTGTTTCCGAGGGCCGCGCTGAGGATGGGGAAGAGGTAGAGCAGCCCGAGGACGACGCCGATCGCCGCGGCGGCCTCGCGCACGGCGGCGGCGACACCGATGCTGAGCAGCGCGATCAGCGCGAGGTAGAGCACCGACCCGCAGGCCGCGCGCAGGACCGGGCCGTCGCTCAGGGACAGGGACGGGTAGCCGTGGGCGGGGCCGATGCCGTTCCCGGGCAGGATCAGCCGCCCGGCGAGCAGCGACCCCAGGACGGCGACCGCGCCGGTGGCCAGGACCGGTCCCGTGACGATGGCGGCCTTGGCGGCCAGCACGGTGAGCCGGTGCGGCATCGCCGCCAGCGTGAGGCGGATCATTCCGGTGCCGTACTCCCCGCTGACCGCCATCACCGCCACGACCGCGACGACCGCCTGGCTCAGGTAGATCCCGGTGAGGCTGATCTTGGCGGGGTCCTCGGTGCAGTTCCCGGCAGGGCACTTGACGGCCGCCCCGGCCGTCGCGCCTATCACCACGGTGAGCGCGGCGGCGGCGAGCAGCAGCCAGGCATTGCTGGGGACGGTCCGCAGCTTCGTCCACTCGGCGTGCAGCGCGTTCTTCACGCGTCTCTCCTGCGCATCAGGACGGTCCCGACGACCAGCGCGAGCGCGGCCCAGGCGCAGAGGACGGCGAAACCGGCCCATGGCGCCAGCGGGTAGTAGCCCCACTGTGGTGTGTAGGCGGTACGCACCTGGTCGTACTGCGGGATCGCCTGCTGGATGGCGAAGCCCGCGGCCGGGGTGACCCGCAGGAGCCACCGGGCCGCGCCGACCGGCAGGACCGACGTCATCGCGAGGACGTAGGGCAGGATCACCGTCGCGATGACCACGGTGACCGTTCCGGCGCTGTGCCGGATGACGGCGCCGACGCCAACGGCGAAGACGGTGGCGACCGCCAGCAGCGCGGCCGTCCCCACCAGCACGCGGGCCTCGGTGCCGGCCGTCATCGGGATGACCGAATAGCCGTTGCCGTGCAGCAGGCTCTCGCCGATCGGCACCGTGATGCCCACGGCGACCAGCCCCGCGACGAACGCGACGGCGCCGATCACGATCGCCTTGGCGGCCAGGATCCGGCCGCGCCGGGGGCTCGCGGCGACGGTCAGCCTGATCAGACCGCGCCGGTACTCGGTCGTGATGAACAGCGCGCCGATCACGACCATCGCGATCATCCCGGCGAACACGCCCTGCAGGATGCTGTTGATGGACTGGACGCCCACGTTGCCGGACCCGCTGACGGCCGGGGCGATGTCCCCGGAGCCGGTCACGGTGTAGCCGCCGCCGGCGGTCGGCCTGTGCCCGCCCAGGTGCGCGATCGGGTACGCCTGGGTCTTCTCGCCGACGAACGTCCCGCTCCAGTTGCCGCCGGACCAGCCGCCGGCCAGCCCCACCCGGTCGAACTCGGCGGTGGCCGCCGTGGGGTCGGTCGAGCCGGATCCGGACAGCAGCTGCTGGTTCCCCGGTGGCGTGAACTCGGGGGAGGTGACGAACAGCCCGGCCTCCACCGTCGACCCGAGCCCGGCGAGCCGGGTCGTGCCGATCTTGGACCAGGTGGTGCCGTCGGCGGAGTCGTAGCCGGTCAGGGTGTTGCCGGAGCGCGTCAGCCGCAGCCACCCCGGCGACGACGCGGAGACCTTGCCCGGCCTGCCGGCGATGTCGTGGGTGTAGTCGTACTGCATCCGCACGCCCTTGCCGCCGGTGGCCATGACCGCGGCGTACGGCGCGCCCGGCTTGGTGCTCGCGGCGACGAGCAGCCCGGCCTTGGACCATGTCTGCAGCGACGGGACCGTCCGCGGCGTCCCCTGGACGCTCAGGCCCGACTGCCGGACGCCGGTCAGCGAGGACACCCGGACGGTGATGCTGCCGTCGCCGCTCAGCTGCTGGCGCAGGAAGTAGTAGCTGTCCGTCACGCCCTGGCCGCCGGGCCCGGTCGGGACCGTCGGGTGGCACACGCCCTCGCCGCAGCCGTTCTGGCTGTTGAGCCCGGTCATGATCCCGATCAGCACGGTCACCAGGATCGCGACCGCCATGGTGACGACCCAGCCGCGGACGGTCCGGTACTTGGTCAGCTCGGCCCGCAACAGCTGCGCGAAGCCGGCGTGCCCGGCCGGAGCGGCCGAGCGGTGGGGGATCACGGGGGCGGTCATCGGCGTGCCTCCGTGGCCGGCTCGGCACGGTAGTCGACCGCCTCGCGGGTCAGCTCCATGTAGGCCTCCTCCAGCGAGGCCCGGTGCGAGGAGATCTCGGAGAAGGGCACCGCGTTGCCGCTGAGCAGCGCCGCGATGCGCTCGGCGGGCAGCCCGGACACGGTCAGGACGTCCCGGTCGGTGACCGCCACCGTGCCCCCGGCGTCGGTGAGCACGTTCATCGCCTCGCCGCGCGCGCTGGTCCGCAGCGTCACCCGGCCCGCGGACGCGGACGCGATCAGGGCGGCCACGCTCGTGTCGGCGATGACCTTGCCGCGGCCGATCACCACGAGATGGTGCGCCGTGTCCTCCAGCTCGCTCATCAGGTGGCTGGAGACCAGCACCGCCCGGCCCTGCGCGGCCAGCGAGCGGAGGAACCCGCGCATCCACACGATGCCCTCGGGGTCCATGCCGTTGAACGGCTCGTCGAGGATCAGGATCGGCGGGTCGCCGAGCAGCGCCGCCGCGATGCCGAGACGCTGGCGCATGCCGAGCGAGAACGTGCCGGCCTTCCGCTTGGCGGCCGAGCCCAGCCCGGTCCGCTCGAGCGCGGCGTCGACCTGGCTCGCGTTCAGGCCCTGCGAGTGGGCCAGCCAGAGCAGATGGTTGCGTGCCGAGCGGCTGGGCTGCAGCGCCCCCGCGTCCAGCAGCGACCCGACCTTGGTGAGCGGCCGCTCCAGGCTCGCGTAGGGCTTGCCCCCGATCAGGGCGGTGCCGGAGTCGGGGGTGTCGAGGCCCAGGACGGACCGCATCGTGGTCGACTTGCCGGCTCCGTTCGGCCCGATGAAGCCGGTGACCTCGCCCGGCCGCACCGTGAACGTGACCCCGTCCAGCGCCACGGTCGACCCGAACCGCTTGTGCAGCCCGGCGATCTCGATGGTTGCTTCCATGACGGCAACGCTACGGACGCGGGGCGCTCAGATCGTCACGCGGGCGAGCGGCCTTCGCCGTGGCTGGCGGGAGGGACGGCCGCGGCGTTCTCGTCCCCCACAAGGGGGACCCCACCGGGCTCGACGGGCGGATCGGCGCCGGGCTTGACGGGCAGATCGGCCTCGATCAGCAGGCCGCCGCTGCCGGCACTGCCGAGGCGCAGCTCGCCGCCGACGGACGCGGCCCGCTCGCGCATGCCGTGCAGCCCGTGGCCGCCCGCCCGGCCGCCCCCGACGAGCCCGGGGCCGTCGTCGCGGACGCGGAGCCGCAGCATGTCGCCGGTGTAGCGCAGCTCCACATCGACGGCCGCTCCGGGCGCGTGCCGCCGCGCGTTGGTCAGCGCCTCCTGGACGATGCGGTAGGCGGCCAGCTCGGTGCCGGGTTCGAGCGCGGCGGGCGGCCCGGAGACGATCAGGCGGGTGCCCGCCCCGGAGGCGCTCCTGGCATCGTCCACGAGCGTGTTGAGGTCCTGCAGGCCCGGCTGGGGATGGCGCTCGGGGGCGTCGGCGGAGTCCTCGCGCAGGACCCCGAGCAGGCGCCGCATCTCGGTGAGTCCGGTCCGGGCGGTCTCGCTGATCTCCATCAGCCGCTCCGCCCCGGCGGGGGGCATGCCCGGGGTGGTGAGGCGGGCCGTCTCGGCGCGCACGACGACCATCGAGATGTGGTGCGCGACGACGTCGTGCAGCTCGCGGGCGATCCGCGCGCGCTCGCCCCTGGCCGTGTGCGCGACCATGGTCTCGGCGATGACCTTCCGGGCGGCGTCGTACCGCCGCGCCTCGCCCTGCGCCCGGTCCGCGATGCCGGCCCACGCGGCGGCCGGTCCCAGCGAGGCGAGCAGCACCGCCAGGACCCGGACCTCGGTGACCCCCGCCCCGTCCGCGGCGATCGCGGTCACGGCGAACGGAACGGCCACGGCCGACGCGGCGAGCCGCGTCCAGGGGCGCGGCGGCAGGCGCCTGCCCAGCCGGTACAGGGCGATCAGGGTCGCGCATGCGCCGGCGCCGGTCAGCGTGCGGAACGCGGTGAGCGACAGCACGGCCGCGGCGTAGCAGGCCGCGGCGGCCGCGGCGGGCGGGAGGAACGCGACCGGCAGCGTGGTGCCGAGCGCGAGCCCGACCGCCGCGACGAGGACGAACAACCGCGCGTGGTAGTCCGGATGGGTGAGCGCGAAGCGCACGCCCGCCTCGGTCACGGCGGCCAGCCCGAGCAGCAGGCCGGCGGCCGGGACGGCATGCGGCCAGGCGGCGGCCCTCGCCGCGGCGGCCCGGACCGCCGGGACGCGCCGGGAACCCTCCGTGCTCATGCGGCCATTATCGCCACCGCCGCGGCGGCTACGCCGTTCCGGACGAGCCCGGGACGATCAGCCCGTTCTCGTACGCGGCGATGACCGCCTGGGTGCGGTCGCGCAGCCCGAGCTTGCTCAGTATCCGGCTGACGTGCGTCTTCACCGTCTCCTCGGTGACGACCAGCTGGGCGGCGATCTCCGGGTTGGACAGGCCCTCGGCGACCAGCCGCAGCACCTCGGTCTCGCGCGGTGTCAGCGCCGCGAACGCCCCGGAACCGGCGGGCGCCTGGGGGCGCAGCCGGCTGAACTCGTCGATCAGGCGGCGGGTGATGGCCGGCGCGAGCAGCGCCTCGCCGTCCGCGATCACCCGCACCGCGTCGAAGAGCCGCTCGGCCGTCACGTCCTTGAGCAGGAAGCCGCTGGCTCCGGCCCGCAGTGCCTCGTACACGTACTCGTCGAGGTCGAACGTCGTGATGATGAGGATGCGCGGGGCGTTGGCGGCGGAGGCGAGCTGCTGGGTGGCCTCGATCCCGTCCATGCCGGGCATCCGGATGTCCATCACGATGACGTCCGGCCGCAGTTGCCGGCAGAGCCGCACCGTCTCGGCGCCGTCGCCGGCCGTGCCGATGACCTCGAAGTCCGGCTGGGTGCCCATCAGCGCGGAGAACCCCGCGCGCACCACGGCCTGGTCGTCGGCGATGAAGATCCGCACGGCGGAACGCGGCTCATCCATGCCCTGGCGCCACCCTCACGTACCGTCGCAGCGGATCACCTGAGGCAACGATACCGTGGCGCCCGCCCGATCGACGGGCCCCGCACGAAGCCGGCCCGGGCCGCGCACGAAGCCGGTCGGGCCGCGCACGAAGCCGGTCGGGCCGCGCACGAGGCCGGCCCGGGCCGCCGCGCGGTCCGGGCCGGCCGGCGAGACCGGTTACGCGGACTCCGCCTGCGTTCCCGCCTCCAGGGCCGGCGCGGACGGCTCCGGCTCGGCATAGGCGAACGCCAAGTCCTCGGGAATGGCGAACTTCAGCGTGTCCGTGCAGAAGTCCTCCCATTCCGGGGTGACCAGCGTGAAGAGCCGCTTGTCCTTGTCCTTGCCGACCGGGCTGAGCAGCACCGTCAGCTCGTCGCAGAGGAACACCGACGCGTCGTCGGGCATGTCCCGCTCCTCCGGGGCCGCCGCTTCCGCCCAGCCGGGGAACTGGCGCAGCTCACCCAGCTGATAAAGCTTGCAATACTTCTTCATCTCCTACGGCACCTCCGGTCACTCGGCGTTCGCTTGCTCGCCGTCCATGGCGAAACGGAGGCTCTTGGGCCGCATGTCGGTCCAATTCTCCTCGATGTAGCTGTCGCACTCCTCTTTCGAGGCGCACACGCCCGTCTCGTCCCAGCCGCCCGGGACATCGAGGTCCGCCGGCCACAGCGAGTACTGCTCCTCGTGGTTGATCAGGACCTTGAACCGGGCCTCCGGCGAATCGAAGTCGAAGCTGACTGTCCGCACCTGACCTCCCTGCTTTCTGCTCGGCCCCGCGTGGAAATGCGGTTTATTTCCCGCCGCAATAGTAAGACCGCCCGGATGGTGCCGCGCCGTTCAACCAGCGCGCCGCAGCAGTTGAACGGCGCGGTCGGCGCCATTTTTAGGTAACAAGTCGCGATGTTATCATCTGGCCCCGGGATGGCCGAGTTCGGCAATCCGTAGCCGAAAGGTGAGACATGATCCCTGCAAACGCCGAAGAGGTCGATGTCGTGGTCGTCGGCGGCGGGCCCGGCGGTTCGACATTGGCGTCGCTGATTGCGATGCAAGGTACCCGCGTACTGGTTCTGGAAAAGGAGACCTTCCCCCGTTACCAGATAGGGGAGTCCCTGCTTCCGTCGACGATCCACGGCGTGTGCCGGCTGACGGGGGTCAACGAGAAGCTCGCCAAGGCCGGCTTCACCCACAAGCTGGGCGGAACGTTCAAGTGGGGGTCCAACCCCGAGCCGTGGACGTTCGCCTTCGGGGTCTCGCCGAAGATGACCGGTGAGACCTCGCACGCCTACCAGGTGGAGCGAAGCACGTTCGACAAGATCCTGCTCGACCACGCGCGCGAGCTGGGCGCCGTCGTGCGGGAGAACTGCGCCGTCACCGGGGTGCTCACGACCGGCGACCGGGTGTCCGGGGTCACGTACACGGATCCGGACGGCGCGGAGAGAAGCGTCCGGGCCAAGTACGTGGTGGACGCGTCGGGGAACAAGAGCCGGCTGTACCGGGACGTCGGCACCCGGGAGTACTCGGAGTTCTTCCGCAATCTCGCGATCTTCGGGTACTTCGAGGGCGGCAAGCGCCTGCCGGCGCCGAGCTCGGGGAACATCCTGAGCGTCGCGTTCGACGGGGGCTGGTTCTGGTACATCCCGCTGAGCGACTCGCTGACCAGCGTCGGCGCCGTGGTGCGCCGGGAGCTGGCGGACCAGGTCCAGGGGGACCCGGAGGAGTCGCTGTCCGCCCTGATCGCCCAGTGCCCGCTGATCAGCGAGTACCTGAGCGACGCCACGCGGGTCACCGAGGGCCGGTACGGCGAGATCCGGATCCGCAAGGACTACTCGTACCACAACACGAAGGTCTGGCGCCCCGGCATGGTGCTCGTGGGCGACGCCGCCTGCTTCATCGACCCGGTGTTCTCCTCGGGAGTGCACCTGGCCACCTACAGCGCCCTGCTGGCCGCGCGATCGATCAACAGCGTGCTGGCCGGGACCCTGGACGAGGCGACCGCGTTCCGGGAGTTCGAGCTGCGGTACCGGCGGGAGTTCAGCGTCTTCTACGAGTTCCTGATGTCGTTCTACGACCTGCACGAGAGCGAGGACTCGTACTTCTGGGCCGCCAAGAAGATAACCAAGACGACGTCGTCCGAACTGGAGTCGTTCGTCGACCTGGTGGGGGGCGTGTCCTCCGGTGAGGCCGCGCTCTCCAACGCCGACGTCCTCGCGAAGCGGTTCAAGGGCGAGTCACGCGAGTTCGCGGGCGCCGTGGACGAGATCATCGCCAACAAGGGCCAGAGCATGCTCCCGCTCTTCCGGTCGTCGGTCGTCCGCCAGGCGATGCGCGAGGGCGGGCAGGTCCAGTCGCACGCCATCCTCGGCGAGGACGTCGAGGGCGAACCGCCGGTCTTCGAGGGCGGGCTCGTACCGTCCGGCGACGGGATGTTCTGGGTCGTCCCGGAAAGCAAGCCGGCGCCGTAGCCGCCGGCACGAAGGCCCGCACCACGGTGCGGACGGCCACCGCCCGCATGGCCCGCATCCGCGGCCATGCGGGCGGTGGCCGTTCGTGCCCGCGGCGTTCCTTACACGGCGCCCATCAGCCGTCCGCTCCACCGGAGCCGTCGGTGAGCGCGGTGAGCAGATCGGTCAGCCGGCCGACGAACGCGGCGGGATCCTCGATCCGGGCACCGAAGGTGAGCACCCCCTGGTTGAACAGGACGTGTGCCCAGTCGGCCATCCGGTCGTCGTCCAGCCTCTCGTTGAGCCTCTGGATCAGCGGATGCTTCGGGTTGAGCTCCAGCACCGCCTGGCGGGGCAGCCCGGCACCGCGGAGCCGGTGCATCAGGTTGACGTCGATCTCCGGCTCGTTGCTCACGATGCACGCGGGCGAGGTGGTGAGCCTGGTGGACAGCCGCACGTCGAACGCCAGCCCGGACAGGTAGGCCTTGAACCTGCCCAGCAGCGCCGCGTACTCCGCGTCCGCCTGCTCCTTCTCCTGCTTCTCCTCCTCGTCCGCCAGCGCGCCCAGGTCCCCGGCGCCCTGCGCCACGGACTGGAACCTCCTGCCGTCGAAGTCGTGCAGGCTGGAGACCACCCAGTTGTCGACGCCCTCGCCGAGCAGCAGCACTTCCACCCCCTTGGACCGGAACGCCTCGAGATGGGGGCTCGCCTTGGCAGCGGCCGGCGACGGCGCGAGCAGGTAGTAGATGTGCTCCTGCCCGTCCTTCATCCGCGCCACGTAGTCGGCCAGCGAGACGTCCGCGCCGTCGGCCGCGGACCTGGTCGAGGTGAACCGCAGCAGCTTCGCGATGTCGTCCCGGTTGGAGTAGTCGTCGGCGACGCCCTCCTTGAGCGTGCCGCCGAACTCCTTCCAGAACACCGCGTACTTCTCGGGCTCGCGGTCGGCCATGTCCGCCAGCCGCCGCAGGACCTTCTTCACGGCGTTGATCCGGATGTTGTCGACCGCCCGGCTGCCCTGCAGGATCTCCCGGGACACGTTCAGCGGGAGGTCGGCGGAGTCGATCACGCCCCGGACGAAGCGCAGGTACTTGGGCAGGATCTGCCCGGTGTCCTCCATGATGAACACCCGCTGCACATGCAGCCGGACCCCGTTCCGGGAATTCTGCACCCACAGGTCGTACGGCGCCGTGCCCGGGATGAAAAGCAGCAGCGTGTACTCGTAGATTCCCTCGATCTTGGCGTGTACCCAGGCGAGCGGGTCGGAGGCGTCGCCGGAGATGTGCCGATAGAACTCGGTGTAGTCATGGTCGGCCAATTCGTCCTTGGGCCGGGCCCATAGCGCCGATGCCTTGTTGATCGTCACATCCGGCCGGGGGCCGGCCTCGTCTCCGTCCTCCTTTTCACCGGGCTCGCCGGGCATGAGGATCGGCACGCTGATGTGGTCGGAGTACTTCTCTATGATCGACCGGAGCCGCCAGCTGTTCAGCAGGTCCTCCTCGCCGTCCTTGAGGTGCAGCACGATCGTGGTGCCCCGGTCGGCGCGCTCGATCGTCTCCAGCGAGTACTCGCCCTTCCCGTCCGACGTCCACCGCACCGCCTCGCCGGCTTCCAGCCCGGACCGCCGCGTGGTCAGCACCACCTTCTCCGCCACGATGAACGCCGAGTAGAAGCCCACCCCGAACCGGCCGATCAGCGCGGCGTCCTTGCGCTGGTCGCCGGTCAGCGACCGCAGGAACTCCTGGGAGCCGGACCTGGCGATCGTCCCGATGTTCTCGATCACCTCGTCCCGGCTCATCCCGATGCCGTTGTCCGCGATCGTGATCGTGCCCGCGTCCTTGTCATGGCCGACCCGGATCCGCGCCGGCCCCTGGGCATCGGGTGATTCGCCCGCCGCCAGCAGTTCCAGGCGGAGCCGGTCGATCGCGTCCGAGGCGTTCGAGATCAGTTCGCGCAGGAAGATCTCCTTGTTGCTGTACAGCGAATGGGTCATCAGATCCAGGATCTGCACGGCCTCCGCCTGGAAGCTGAACACCTCTTGCCCGGACCGTTCCGCCGCCACCGTCATTTCCGCCTCCGTCCGCAGCCCGCCAATGACGCGCCGAGTGTAACTCCCCGGTGTGTTCGCCGCCAGCATGGCTTCGGCCGGCGGCGCCAATTCTCCGGCAACTCGATTCCCGTATGAATCGCGGGCGGGCAAGGGCGTGCGCGGGCAGCGCATGGCGCCCGTAAGTACCGATACAGCGCGAGGTGCGCGCCGTTCAGGAAACGGCGTCCCGTTTTGACTCGCGGAAATCGGAGCCTTTCTCAGATTCCCCGCAGGATCCGGGGCGGTTCCGTATCGAGAACTCCGACGGGATCGAAGGAGAGCCGGTTGCCGGTCGGCGTGTTCCCCGACCGGCCCGACTCCGCGCGCATCGCGGCCACCAGCGCGGGGATCGTCAACTCGGGCTTCCCTGCGATCCGCGCCGCGGCGCCGCACAGGGCGGACGGCAGGCACCCGCACAGCGTGATCAGGTCGTGGGCCGCGGACCGATCGGCCCGCATCCGTTCGCCGCCCACGATCTCGGCCAGCAGCTGGTGCGCTTCCGCCCGCGGCAGGACATCGAGCCGGATCCGGCGCGCCCCCTCCGACACCGCCAGCTCGTCGAGGCTCTTCCTGCTGGTCACCAGCACCATGCTGCCGGGTCCGTCCGGTAGCAGCGGGCGGACCTGCTCCGCCGTCCCGGCGTTGTCCAGCAGGATCAGCATGTCGCGGCCTGCCAGAAGCCGCCGGTAGAGGACGATCCGATCCCCGGTGTCCGGTGGGATCATCGAGGCCGGCACGCCGAGAGCCCGCAGGAAGCGGTGCAGGATCTCGCCGGTCCTCGGCTCGGAGGTGTCGCCCTGAAGGTCGGCGAACAGCTGCCCGGCCGGAAAGCGCCCCGCGAAGCGGTGCGCCCAGTGGACGGCGAGCGCGGTCTTGCCGACACCGGCCCGGCCGGTCAGGGTGACGAGCGGCCTGCCGTCCTCGCCGTGGTCCGGCCGGTCCAGCAGGTCGGTCAGAGCGTCCAGTTCGGCGCGCCGCCCGGTGAAATAGCTGGGATAGGCGGGTATCTGCGCGGGAGCGACCGGGGCTTGGGGCGGCGCGGCGGCCTCGTCCTCGCCGAGGTGCACCACCGGGACCTGCTGGCGCAGCACCCGCATGTGCGCCTGTTCGAGCACTTCGCTCGGAGATATCCCCAGTTCCCGGGCCAAACGGGAACGCAGCGCGGCATAGACGGAAAGTGCGGTAGCCTGCTGCCCCGAGCCGGCCAATGCGATGAGCAGATGGGCGTGAACGCGTTCGTTCAACGGATCGGCCGCGGCAAGGGCGTGCAGCCTGGGAAGCACCTGATTATGCAGACCGAGACCGCACGCGACCTCGGCGTATTGCAGATGGACATCGACCAGCCACCGTCTGAGTTGCGCGACCGCGGGCTCTTCGTGGAGCATGACGAGATCGGCGAACGGATTCCCTCGGCACAGTTCCGCCGCCCGCTCATAAATTGAATACGCCGTCCTGAGCATTCCCAGGTTCCGCGCCATATCGGCTTGCCGCACAAGGTCCTTGAAAACCTGCACGTCTATCTGCCCCGGTTCCAGGCTGAGCCGGTAGGAGCCGTTGGCGAAGATGATCGACGGAGCTCCGGTCGTGTCCTTCCCGGCACCGGGAACAAGGAGCCGGCGAAGCCTGCTGACGTGGACCTGCACCAGGTTCACCGCGGTGGGCGGCCGCTCGTATCCCCAGACCGTGTCGATGATCACGTCCCGGTGCACCGGGGTGTCCGCGTTCGCCGCCAGCATGCCGAGCACCGCCCGCCGTGCCGGCGGTCCCAGACGCAGCGGGGCGCCGTCACGCCAGACCTCCAGCGGCCCGAGCGCCGCCAGCCACAGTCCCCGCCTGTCCCGCCGCTCAGGCGAATTCCAGTCGGCGCCGGGAGCCCGTGCCTCGACCGTGGCGACCCGGCTGGAAGCCGCCTCCGCCAGGTCCGACGTCCGGTCGGAGTCCAGACCCAGGGCGCCGGCCAGCGCGGCCAGCGAGCGGCGGCGCGGGCGGGTGCGACGGCCCTGCTCCAGATCTCTGACGGCGGCGAGGCTGAGGCCTGCCAGGGATGCCAGTTCCTGCTGCGTCAGACCGGCCTCCGCCCGCAAGGCGCGGAGCACGTCCCGGAGGCCGGGACCTGGCCTGAAACCCTCTTCCCCCATGGTGTCCCTTACGCTACGCCGTCGAGGCTATTTCGGCCCTACCTCAAATCGATGTCATTTCGCATGGGTCGAAGTTCCCGTCGCAACGCGAACGCACCGCGCACCCGCCCCACATGATCCGATCGTTACGGCCATTCGGCAAGGTTGGATCGGTGACCTGCAGGAATGTAGGGATGCAGGAGACCGGGTGGAGGCTCGCGCCGGCCTGGCGGTACAAAATGCGCGGTGTCCGAGTGGTCAGCGGCTGGTGGTTCGCTGGCGCCGCGGCGGCCGATCCGGTGACGCGGCCGGTTTTGATGTGGGATTCATGTCGACCTGAATTCGCTGGACGGGGGAGTCGCCCAGGGCGGGGCTCGGTGGGGACATGCTGGTTGATCAGCGGTTTCGCGCTGCATGACCGTCTGTCAAAGTAAGTACTTACCGTTGCGACGGGCGGTGGAACGCCCTCCGCGGCCGGTACAGTGTGCGAACGCGAGCGGTGCTCGATGATCACTGTGAGTTCCCGTACCTGGAATCCGTCGCGCATATCGAACGAGGGGCTCGGGATCCCTTCGAACGACCTTTGGTCCACATGAACGGCTCGGGCCGGTGTTCAACCGCAGGGCCAGAGTCCGGATGCCGGAGTCCACTCTCGAAAATCTACGAAAAGACACTTCCCGGTCGTCACGCAACGCGGTCAAGTACTACCTCACTGCATGCGGGGCGGATATTTACACTCGGGGCACGATCTGACAAACAGGCAATGGCGGCCCCGCCGCGCGGACCGCCGAATCGCGGGCCGTTGAAGGCCGATCCCCAGGCAGAGCCCGTGCGGAGCCCGTCGCGGAGCCGGCTCGCACGCGGCCCGCGGACGAGGGAACCGGTGTCCGCGAGGACGCACGGCGGCCCGTCCGGGCCGCACGAGCCGAGGCGGCGGGTACGGCAACCCGTCCGTAAGCAGCGCGACAGCTTGCTCGTGGAGGATGACGGCCGGGTCCAGGTCCGAGCCGCGTAGCGAGCAAGGAGAAGCATGAATCAGCCAGAGGGTCAGCGGGTTCAGCTATCCATCAGATCCGAAGCCGTCAAGCCGAGTCAGGACGGCCAGCTCCCGAGAATTGGAAACGAGGTCGTCTCGGTTCCCGTCCTGTCCCTGCGCGCGGGCGACTCGCCGCGGCTCAACGGGGAGGACAAGGCGCACATCGCGCAACTCGCCGATACCGAGACACCGCTGCCGCCGATCCTGGTGGACCGGCGCACCATGCGGGTCATCGACGGCATGCACCGCCTCATGGCCGCGTCGCTCCGCGGCAAGGACATGATCGACGTCATCTTCTTCGACGGCACCGAGGCCGACGTGTTCCTGCGGGCAGTGCAGGAGAACGTCGCCCACGGGCTCCCGCTGTCCCAGGCCGACCGGCGGGCCGCGGCGGAGCGCATCATCGCCTCCCACCCGCACATGTCCGACCGGGCCATCGGGCAGGCCTCCGGCCTGGCGGCGAGGGCCGTCGCCAGCATCCGGAAACGTTCGAGTGAGCACTTACCACAGTCGAACGCGCGCGTCGGAAGGGACGGGAGGGTCCGGCCGCTGGACAGCGGGGACGCGCGGCGGCGCGCCGCGGAACTGCTGACCCAGCAGCCCGAGGCGTCGCTCCGCGAGGTGGCGCGCGCGGCCGGCATCTCACCGGCGACGGTCCTCGACGTGCGCAAGCGCCTCGCTCGCGGCGACTCGCCGGTCCCGGAAAGGCCGGCCGCGCGCAAGAGGCGGAGCGGGAGCGTGGCGGCCAGGAACGACAACGCCGCCGGCGGGGTCACCGTCGGCCGTGTCGGCGACGGCGGTGAGGTGCCTCCGGCGCCGCAGCTCGTGTCGGTGGACGCCGCCGCGGTCCGGCCGGCCGTGCCGCTCCAGCGCCTGCGCGCCGTCCTCGACGATTCGCGCGGTGTCGTCGAGAAGCTGATGCGCGATCCGTCCCTGCGCAACAACGAGCAGGGGAAGGTCGTATTGCGGATGCTGCACTCCAACGCGGCCGGATCGGAGAACCTGGCCAGCGTTGTCACGGCGGTGCCGTCGCATTGCGTGACGACGGTCGTCCTGCTCGCCCGGCAGTACGCGCAGATGTGGCAGGAACTCGCCCAGGAGCTCGATCGCAGAGCGCGGATCGTCGACGTGAACATCTAGCCGCGCGGGCGGCCTGAGAACATGGGGGGCGTCCATGGGGACGCCCAGAGACGGCGGATCTCCACGGTCGCGGCGCCTGCGGGGCGGCCGCGGCCGTGGACGGTCCTGCCGGTCCTGCGAGCCGCGGTGGGGCACCGGGCGGTTCGCTCACCTGGCGTTCCACCAGGAGGAGGTCGGCGTCAGCGTCGTGAGCATGCTCGTCGGGACCTGCTCCAATATGGCCCTGTGCAGCTCTTGCAGCTCCTGCCCCGGGTCGATGCCCAGGCCGTCGCGGAGCTGCCGGCGGATGAGCGCGTAGTGCTGGAGCGCCTCGGCCTGGCGGCCCGATGCGTAGAGCGCGAGCATCAACTGGGCGCGCAGCGCCTCATGGAGTGGATAGCCGGAGACCACTCTCTGCAGCTCGGCGATGATCTGCCGGTGGTTCCCGAGTGAGATCTCCGCGCTGAACAGCTGCTCGTAGGCGGCGATCCGCTCGTCCTCGAGAGACCTCGCCTCGTGCTTGAGGGTCTCGCCCGGCAGGCCGGCGAGGGCGTCCCCGCGCCAGACGGCCAGCGCCTGGCGCAGACCGGCGGCCAGGTCGACGAGGCCGGCCCGCCCCCGCGCGGCGACGACCAGCTCCCGGAAGCGCCACAGGTCGATGTCGGCCGGGTCGACCTGGAGCAGGTAGCTGTCCGCGCTGGTCTTGAGTTCGACGCCGGGGAGGGGCCGGAGCAGCTGGCGGAGCCGGTAGACGTAGGACTGGATCGTCGCCTGGGCGGTGACCGGGGGGCGGCCGTCCCACACGAGCCGCGTGAGCCGGTCGATCGACACGTCGTTGTTGGCGTCGAGCAGCAGCGTGGCGAGCACGGCGCGCTGCTTGGGTGCGGTGACGGGAATGCGCTGCTCCGAGAGCCTGACCTCAAGGCTTCCAAGAATGAAGAAGTACATGACATCCCTCGTCGCTGCCGGCCCGCGGCTACTAAAAAGAATCTGAATTTTCCCGGTTTTATTGTCGACATGTCTAGCATGACCGAGCAAGGCCGTCGAGTGGCGAACGGCGACCCGGTTCGCGCTGTCCAATTGGCGAGTTGATGAGTTCGGCGAGGTCACCGCCGGGTTCGAGGTGAACGGGTCCACGGTTCTTGAATGGATGGGCAAGGATCGTGTGGTCGGCCCAGCCGTTCTGTCAACGAAGTTTGCTCGTCTGTCAGGAAGGGGGCCACGCTTCGAACAAGGTCGTCGTCACACCGTGACCTGCCGGCGCGGTCGGGCGGGATGCGCGGGGCCTGAGAACGGTTCGGGGGCGGTATCGCCCCGGGCCTTGCGGCCCGGGGCGTCGCCGCGCCGGGCACCGGTGCGGCCGCGCGTCAGGCGCCGCCGGGGATCTCGCCGGCGCGGGCCAGGCCGCCGAGCCAGCGGGCGGACGGCCTCGGGGCGCGGGCGAAGGTGCGGCGGTCGACGGCGATGAGGCCGAAGGTCGGCTCGTAGGAGCCCCACTCGTAGTTGTCGAGGGCGCTCCAGTGCAGGTAGCCGCGCACGTCGGCGCCGTCGCGCATGGCGGCGGCGAGGCCGGCGAGCGCCCCGGTCGTGTAGTCGATGCGGCGGGCGTCGTCGGCGGTGGCGATGCCGTTCTCGGTGACGATGATCGGGACGGACGGGCCGACGATCCCGGCGGTGTGCCGGACGGCCTCGCCGAGCGCCTCCGGGTAGTACTCCCAGCCCATGATGGTCTTCTCCGCGCCGTCCGGCACGGGCAGGGGGCCGTCCGCGGCGACCTTCGTACGGCTGTAGGACTGCACGCCGATCCAGTCGTCGCCGCGCGCGGCCTCGATGAAGCGGTCCTCGCGCGGCCAGGCGTGGGCGCGGCAGGCGTCCTCGGCGCCGGGCTCCGCCGGCTGGTACACCTGGTTCGCGATCGTCCAGCCGATCCGGGCGCCGGGGAGCACGCGGTGCAGGACGTCGCGGGCCGCGTGGTGGGCCGCGATCAGGCCTTCGGCGACGGCCTCGTCCGGGAGGAGGCGGGTGTAGTCGGCGTCGGGGTTGCGGCGGACGGCCTGCATGAGCGCGGCCATGTTGGGTTCGTTGATGGTGACGACGTGGCGGACGAGGCCGTCCAGGATCGGCGCGACCGTCTCCACGTAGCGGGCGAAGAGGCCGGTGGCGTCCGGGGCGGCGAACCCGCCCGCCTTCGCGAACCAGAGCGGGGACGTGAAGTGGTGCAGGGTCACGACCGGTTCGAGGCCGCGTTCGCGCGCGCCCTCGGTCATCCGCCGGTAGTGGGCGAGCGCCCCGTACGAGATCTCGCCGCGCGCCGGTTCGATCCGGGCCCATTCGAGGCTGAAGCGGTAGGCGTTGAACCCGAGGCCGGCGAGCAGGTCCATGTCCTCGCGCCAGCGGTGGTAGCTGTCGGCGGCGTCGCCGCTGGGTTCGCGGACCAGCGTGCCGGACGCGTGCTCGAACGCCCACCAGTCGCTCGCGGTGTTGCCGCCCTCGACCTGGTGCGCCGCCGTCGAGGCGCCCATCAGGAAGCCGCGGGGGAGGGCGAATGCGTCTGCCGGCATGCTCGGCCTTTCGGTTCGGGGGGCGTGGAACGCGAAAACCATACATCGATCGGATTTCATGGTAGCGTCCGACCCGCCCGACGAACCCCGGCCGAGGAGGCAGCGTGATCCCAGCGCCCGTCCGCCAGCGGACGACGGAAGGCGTGTGCCGGACGGACCGCCCCTGGCGCGTCCGGGCGGACGACCCGTCCCTCGACGAGGCGGCGGGCGCCCTGGCCCCGCACCTGCGCACCGGCCCCGAGGCCGAGGCCGGAACGGTCGTCCTCACCCTGGACGACGTGCCGCTGAAGCCCGGCGCCATCGGCGTCCAGCCGTCCGCCGACGCCGACGAGTGCTACCGCCTCACCGTCGAACCCGGCCGCGTCACGTGCGCGGCCCGCACCCCGCAGGGCGCCTTCCGGGCCGGCGCCACCGCGCTGCACCTGCTGGCGGAGACACCGGAGACGGCCTGCCGCGTCATCGACGACGCGCCCAGGTACGCCTGGCGCGGCCTCATGGTCGACCCGGCCCGCCACTTCCTCACCCCGGACGAACTGCGCCGCCTCATCGACCTCGCCGCGCTCTACAAGCTGAACGTCCTGCACCTGCACCTGACCGACAACGAGGGCTGGCGGCTGCACATCGCGACCCGTCCCGCCCTCACCGCCGGGACCCCGCACTACACCGCGCGCGAGTACGCCGACCTGCAGCGGTACGCCGCCGCACGGCACGTCACCGTCGTCCCCGAGATCGACCTGCCCGGCCACAGCGCCGCCGCCCTGCGCGCCTACCCCGACCTCGGCACGCTGCCGCGCCCCTCCTGGTACCCGGCGGACGCGCCGTTCCCCGCGCCCCTCGACCCCGCCGATCCGCACACCCGCGCGTTCATCGTCGACGTGCTCGCGGAGACCGCGCGGCTCACCGACGGCGCGTTCGTCCACTTCGGCGGCGACGAGGCGCTCGGCGCGGACGAGGCGTCGTTCGCCGAGGCCGTCCGCCTCGCCCGCGAGGCCCTGCGCGTCGCGGGCAAGCGGCCCCTCGGCTGGCAGGAGTCGTCCCGCGCCGGCGTCGCGCCCGGCGACATCGCCCAGTTCTGGGTGGACGTCGCGATGATGGACCTCCCGCAGACCCAGGAGGAGCTGGACGCGCGCCCCGAACTGCTCGCCGCCGGCTGCACCCTCGCCCGCACCAAGGCCCTGACCAGGTTCTTCGCGCCGACCGACGGGGATCTCGACCGCATCGTCCGCGGCGGCGGCCGGGTCCTGCTGTCCCCGCAGTCGCACCTCTACCTCGACCGCCCCTACGACCCGGCGATCGTCCCGCCCGGCCAGGCCGAGACGGGCGCGCGGCTCGGCTTCGCCTACCGGCCCCGCGACGTCCGGTACGCCGCGTCCTGGGACCCGTCCGCCTACGGCCTCGCGCCGGACCGGGTCGCGGGCGTCGAGGCGACCCTCTTCGCCGAGGACTTCCAGGGCTTCGACGACCACACGGCCGTTCTCCTGCCGCGCCTGCCCGGCGTCGCCGAGGCGGCCTGGTCGCCGTCGCCGCCGTCGTGGGACGAGTACCGGGAACGCCTCGCGCGCCAGTCCGTGCTGTGGCGGGAGCGCGGCCTGACCGCCCTCCGCTCGACCGAGATCGACTGGCACTGACCTCGGTAAGGTGAGGACCATGGCGAAACGCGGCCCCTACCGCAAGGGCGAGGCGAAGCGGGCCGAGATCCTCAAGGCCGCGCTGGAGATCTTCGCCGACGAGGGCTACCGGGGCACGTCACTGCGCAAGGTCGCCGCCCGCTGCGACCTCAGCCTCCCCGGGATCATGCACTACTTCGAGTCCAAGGAGGACCTGCTCACCCAGGTCCTGCGCGTCCGCGACGAGACCGAGCGGGCCCGGCACCCCGAGTTCGACCTCGTCGAGGACACCCTCGACGTCATGCGGCAGGGCATGCGCACCCCCGGCCTCGTCGAGCTGTTCGTCTCCATGGCCGCGTCCGCCGGCGACCCCGACCACCCCGCGCACGAGTTCTTCCCCCGCCGCTACGAGGTCCTCCGCAAGGCCGCCGTCGAGCACCTCCAGAAGGCCATGGACGAGGGGACGATCCGCACCGACGTCCCCGCCGAGCGCCTCGCCGTCCTGCTCCTCGCCGTGGCCGACGGCATCCAGCTGCAATGGCTCGCGGACCGCTCCGTCGACATGCAGCAGCCCCTCGCCGACGTCCTGAACCTGCTCCGCACGACCGGTTGACCCTTCTGGTCGCCGGCCGGGGCCGGGGGTCAGAAGGCGCGGCGGACCTCGTTGAGGTCGTCGTGGTGCTCGTCGAACCGGCGCCGCGCCGCGTCGCCGATCGCGCCGACCTTCTCCAGGACCGCCTCGGTGTCCACCTTCGCCGGCAGCCCGGTCGCGGCCATTAGCTCGGTCACCATCTACTGCACGCGGTCCCGCGCGCCGTCCTGCGCCGCGCCGATCGCCTCGATCAGCGACTCGGCGAGGGTCTCGCTGTCCATCCGCAGCGCCCGCGGGTTCGGGGGGAGTCGCCGACTTGGCTCCGTGCCTGCCGCTCCTCCGGCCGCCTACGCGGGCGACGGCGTTTCCGCTGGCGCGGTCGGTCGGGCATTGTTGCCGGTAGGCGGTGTGGCGACGTCATGTTCGGCGCGCGCACCAGTCGCCCGTGCCCGCGCCGACGGAGGAGGCGTTCCACTTGTTCCGCACGCCGTCCGGGCGTCCGTCGGCGCGGGTAGGCGGCAGCCCGGTCTGCGTGCCCGGCGGGCGGTCAGCCGTTTCGGACGGCTTCGGCGACCTCGGCCGGCGAGGTCTGCCAGGGGGTGCCGTGGCCGGGCAGCACCCAGGACGCCTCCAGCCCCGCGAGCCGGTCGAGGGAGGCGAGCGCCTCGTCCGGGTCGTCGGTGAACGGCGCGGGCTGCGGGCCGGTGTGGCCGGTGAGGACGTGCCGGGTGGTCAGGGCGTCGCCGACGAAGACGGCGTCGGCGGCCGGGACGTGCACGCCCACGCTGCCGGGGGAGTGGCCCGGCATCCCGATGATCGCCGGGGCGCCGGGCAGGTCCAGGGCGTCGCCGTCGCCGATCTCGGTGACCTCGGAGACGTAGCGGGTGCGCAGGCCGTTCTTGCTGATCGAGTACCCGAGGAACCCGAGCGTCGGGCCGACGCGCATCTTGCCGAAGGGGGTCTTGGGCTTCTCGCCGGTCCGGGCGCGGGCGGCGTCGGCGGCGTGCACGTACACGGGGACGCCGTGCTCGCTGCGCAGCCGCTCGGCGAAGCCGATGTGGTCGGAGTCGCCGTGCGTCAGGATGAGGCCCCGGATGTCGTCGGCGGACTTGCCCAGGGTGCGGAGTTCGCGCTGGAGGTCGCGCCAGTGGCCGGGCAGGCCCGCGTCGATGAGCGTGATGCCCTCGGGGGTGTCGACCAGGTAGGAGGCGACGATGTCGTTGCCGAGGCGGTACAGGTTCGGTGCGAGGCGCATGGGATCTTCCGGGTTCTGGGATGCGGAGCGATACCGGTTAATCTAATTGGCCATCTGGCTACTGTCAATAGCTTTTGCGGGCGGAGCTCCGCGGGCTGCCAGGTCACGAGGTGTCAGGCGTGCCCGCGACGGCGTGCGCGGTGGACTTCGAGACCGAGCCTGACGAGGAGCAGCGGCATGAGGACCACCAGGGCGGCGCCCATGGCGATCAGGAGGACGCCGAGGGTCCGGAGCTCGCCGGCGGAGTGGGTGGTGAAGCTCTCCGGATGCTCCGGGTCGTAGTGGACGGCGATGGTGTCGCCGACGTCGGCGTCGCCGGTCTCCCAGAACGAGCGGACCGTGCCGTCGGGCGCGGTGAAGCGGACCTCGATCCGCCTGATCCGGCTGCCGCCCTGCGGCCCGGACGTCTCCTGCTTCGCCGCGAGGACGGTCCCGCCGATCGTCGTGCCCCGGCCGGAGGCGCCGGACGTGTCGCCGAGCCTTCCGATGCCGCTGGCGGCCATCCCGGCGCCGACGGCGGTGAGGAGAAGGGCGAAGGCCGCGCAGAAAGCGAGGACCACCGTCCGTCCGGCGATCCCCGCCCGGCCGACGACGCGCGCGCCGAGCGGCACGCGATCATCGGCTTCCACGCCTCCAGTGAATCACCGTGCCCACCGCGGGGCCAGGCCGGCGATGCCCGGAGGGGGCCGGGTTCAGATGTAGGCGTGCTGGGTGCGGACGTGCTCGCGGAGGGCGTGCAGCTCCAGCAGGGCCTCATGGCAGTGGTCGCAGACCCAGACCCCGCTCGGCACGGTGATCTTCCGCTTTGCCGCGTCGTCGCGCGCGCACGCCAGCTGGTAGGCATGGACGACCCGTCGCCACGTCCTCCGAAACGCCGATCGCATCCCGCTCCCTCCAAGCGCCGATGGAACGACGCCCAGAATAGGCGAGCGTAAACGTAAAACTTCCGTGAGCTGGGTAAAGTCTCTGAGCATGCCCGTGCCCCGACCCCTTGGGTCGGGGACGGGGCGCGGCACGGAGTGCCGGGATCACTGACCGATCTTGACGCCCGGCTCGCCGTAGCGGTACTCCAGCGGACGGCTGGCGCGGCGTCCCGGAATGTTCTGGCCTCCCCGGAACGCGAAGAGCGGCAGGATCGTCCGTCCGAAGCTGTTCTCGAGCATCAGCGCGGCCGCCGTGTAGACGGCTATCGCCGCGGCGATGACGAACAGCCAGCCTCCGACGCGGAGGGGCCAGGTGGAGCCGGCCCAGAATCCGGCGGCGGTGAAGCCCGCCCCTGCGGCGAGGGGCCACAGGACCGCGGACATGGCGAGGTTCTTGCCCATCGCGGCCAGCGCGCAGCATCCGGTGATCACGCAGAGCGCGATGAACCAGAAGGCGAAGCCCTGGTTGACCGCTCCGATCCGTGGTGCCAGTGCCAGTGGATAGGCGCCCACGGCGACGAGCAGGAACAGCAGGCCCCAGCCGATCCAGAACGCGCCCCACATGCCGTGTACGGCGGTGGCGAGGCCGTCCCGGGCCCGGTAGGACCACATGCCCGCGAGGAACTGTGCCAGCCCCCCGAAGGTGAGCACGAACGGGAAGAGCACGAGCGGCGTGAGCGCCGTGCCGTACCAGTTCGCCTGCCATGCGCCGACCACCATGAACGCGCCGGCGAGCCCGAAGAGGCCCAGGATCGACGGCGCCGCGATCGGCGTCAGGGAGACCCGCGTGCGGTCCTCCCAGAGAGCGAACTGCTCGCGTTCCATCGCACCTTCCCTCGGTGCGGCGGAAGCGGCCGGCACGCCCCGGCCCGCGGGCATGTCGTGCGCGGGCATGTCGTGCTCGTGGCCGGGCATGTCGCGCCCGGGGCCCGTCATCGGCGTGCCCTCGCCGGGAGCCGGCGAGTCCCTTCCAGTGGACCTTCTGCGATCCCTCATGACATCTCCTCCCCCATAGGAGAATCTCCCTCAACGACTTGTAACCGGCATTCAGGGGGCGAAACGCACAAAACGGGCAAAGGTGACGGCGGGCGGTTCCGTTCACATACCTGCGGCGCCCAGGGGCAGAAGATTCCGTGTGACAGGGGTGCCAGGGGACGCGGACATCAGACCGGGATCCCGTGATCGCGCAGAGGGCCCACGGTGAGCCCCGCGTCCCGGCACACCGCCACCACGTTCGGCAGCGCCCCCAGCGACGACTTCCACGCCCCCGGCGCGGACGTGACGTCGCTGTCGTGCAGCAGCAGCGTCGCCCCGCCCGCGATGCCGGGCGAGAGCGTCGCCAGCACCGACTCGGGCGTCGCGGACGCCGTCCAGTCCCGCCCCCACGCCGACCACAGGATCGGCCGCAGCCCGTTGCGGCGCGCCGCCAGCAGCGCCTCGGCGCTCAGCGCCCCGTACGGCGGCCGGTACCAGCGGGGCCGCACGCCGCACACCGCCTCGATGGTCCGGACCGTCCCGGCGATCTCCGCCGACACCCGCCCCGGCCGCGTGACCAGGGCGTTGTCGTGGTTCCAGCCGTGCACGCCGAGCTCGTGCCCCTCGGCCGCGATGCGCCGCCCGACGTCCGGGTGGCGGCGCAGCATCGAGCCGAGCACGAAGAACGTCGCGCGGCAGCCGAGCCGGGCCAGCTCGTCGAGGAACAGCGGGGTGGACGCGCCGTCCGGGCCGTCGTCCAGCGTCAGCGCGACATGGTCCGGGAAGCCGCGGCCGGCGATCCGGGGCGTCCAGCGGCGGACCGGCGCCAGCCAGGTCGCCGCGGGCAGGGCGTGCGCCGTCAGCACCGCGGCGAGCCCGGCGACGGGCCCGGCGACCGCGGCGGGGACGTGGCGTGCCCGGAAATCTGTGTGCACATGACCATCTTGCACAGGGGGGTCCCATCTAATGGGCAAGCGACTCTTAATTCTCACAGCGGGCATGGGGGCGGGTCACGACGCGGTCGCCGGCGAGCTCGAACGGCGGCTCGCCCCGCACGGGGTCGAGGTGTCCGTGGTGGACGTGCTGGACCTCGTGCCGCTACGGCTCGGACACGCCCTGCGCCGCGCCTACGCGGGGGCGATCCGGTCCGCGCCGTGGCTCTACGCCGCGATCTACCGGGCGTTCTTCGTCTCCCGGCGGCCCGGGCCGCTGCGCCCGCCGCCGCCCTCGCCGCTGACGGCGCTCATCGCCGCGCGGCTCCAGCGGCGCGTCCGGGAACTGCCGCCGGACGCGGTCGTGTCGACCTTCCACGTCGCCGCGCAGGCCGCCGGGCGGCTGCGCCGGGCCGGGGGACTGGACGCGCCGTCCCTGGTGCTGGTCACCGACTTCGCCGTCCACCGGATGTGGCTGCATCCCGGCAACGACCGGTACCTGTGCCCGGACAAGGCGGCGGCGCGGGCGGTGACGGCCGCGACAGGACGTCCCGCGACCATGTGCGCGCCGCTCGTGCCGCCCGAGTTCCGCCGCCCCGGTGTCCGCAACGGCCGCGACGTCCGCGACGTCCCCGAGGGCCGCGAGCGGCTGCGCAAGCTGTCCGGGGCGGGCCCGGACGAGCCGGTCGTGCTGATCTCGGCGGGCGCGTGGGGCGTCGGGCGGGTGGTGGAGGCGGCCGGCGTGCTGTCGGCGTCCGGACGGTACCGGCCGGTCGTGCTGTGCGGCCGCAACGGGCACCTGCGCCGCCGCATCCTCGGCACCGGGCTGGCCCCCGCCCTCGGCTGGCGCGACGACGTCGCGGAGCTGATGGCGGGCGCGTACGCGCTGGTCGACAACGCCGCCGGGATGACGTGCCGGGAGGCGTTCGCCTGCGGGCTGCCGGTGATCTCCTACCGGCCCATCCCGGGCCACGGGCGGGACGGGGCGCTGGCCATGGCGCGCGGCGGCCTCAGCGTCTACGCGCACTCGCCCGCCGAGCTGGTCGAGGCGCTGGACCGGCTGGAGGACGGCGCGCTGCGCCGCACCCGCGCCGCGCGGGTCGACGCGCTGTTCAGCGCCGAGTCCGCGGAGCGCACCGTGTGTGCGGCGCTCGGCTGACGGTGTGCTGCTCGTGCAGCACCGGGGAGCGGGCGATCCCGATGCTGCCGACCAGGATCAGCGCGATCCCGGCGAGCTCCAGCGCGACCCAGCCGCCGGTGCGGATGTGCTCGTCGAACAGGAACACGCCCAGGCAGATGCTCGCGACCGGGTCGGTCACCGTGAGCGCGGGCTGCACCACCACCAGGGTGCCGCTGGCCAGCGCCATCTGCAGCAGGACCAGGCTGGCGACGCCCGTCGCCACCATCGCGTACAGCTCCCAGGACGTGAAGGCGGCGCCGAGCCCCGAGTCGGTGATCGTCTGCGTGGCCGTCTTCATGTAGGCGGCGGTGAGCGCGAACCCCAGCGACGTCGTCACGCCCAGCAGGACGGCGCGCAGCGGGCCGCTGACGATCCAGGCGGCCATGATCAGCCCGGCGGCGAGGCCCGCCGTCACGCCGGTGGCGATCGCCCAGCCGAGGGGGCCGGGACGGCCCGGCCCCTCCGACGGCGAGGCGGCGGTGAGCAGCGCCGCGAGCCCGGCGGTCAGCGCGCCGACCGCCGCCCACGGCACGTTGCGGAAGGCTCCGGGCACCAGCCAGCCGAGCAGCAGCATCGTGAACGGCAGCTCCGCCGCCAGCAGCGGCTGGACCAGCGCCAGCCCGGCCCGGTCCAGCGCGGCGGCCTGGAGCAGGAACGCGGCGATGAGCGCGGCGATCCCGCCGAGCCACTCCGGCCGGCGCAGCAGGTCGAGGATCAGCGACGGCCGGAACGTGTGCTCGTCCGGCGCGCCCTTGGCGACCTGCCGCTGGAGCACGGAGGCCAGGGCGTTGGCGCCGGCGGCGAGGACCGCGAACAGCACCGAGAGCATCAGCACCCCACCCCGTTCCTCCGCGCGTCCGCCCGGTCGCCCGGCTTGCCGAGGTAGGGCGACCGGCCGAGGACGACGATCCCGGCGACCATGGCGGCGAGCCCGACCGCCTCCAGCGCCAGGCTGCCCACCGACACCCGGAGCCGCTCGTCGAAGATCACGATGCTGAGCGCGATGCCGGTCAGCGGCTCGGCCGCCGTCGTCGCGGGCAGCGAGATCCGCAGCGGCGCCGCGTCGAAGGCGCTCTGCGAGAACAGCAGCGCGGTCGCCCCGATCAGCACCAGGCTGTAGGGCTGCCAGTCGCGGGCCGCCTGCCAGATCCCGTGGTCGAACAGCAGCAGGACGCTGCGGGTCAGCGCGTCCTGCAGGCCGTACAGCAGCCCGGCCGCGCAGGCCAGGGTGATCGCGCGGACCCGCAGGTCGCGGTGCTGGCCGGCGATCGTCAGCAGGCCGACCAGGCCGAGCACCACCGCGCCGGCGAGCCAGCGCGGGGACAGGGTGCTCGGCTCGGCGCCGCCGTGCGGCTCCCCGATCGTCAGGAACAGCGCGACGCCGGCGGTGAACAGGATCGCGCCCTGCCACTCGGCGCGGCCGAGCCGCTCCCGGTAGATCAGGTGCGCGGCGACCAGCGCGAAGATCAGGTTGCTCGCCAGTAGCGGCTCGACCTCGGCGATGTCGGCCAGGTTCAGCGCCACCGCGAACAGCACCTGCCCGACGATCATCGTGCCGATGCCGGCCAGCCAGAGCCGGCTGCGCAGCAGGTGCAGCAGCAGCCGCGGGTGCAGCATCTCCTCCAGCGGCTCCCGGTAGGCGGCATGCTGCTGGGCGACGAAGCCGAGTCCGGTGAACGCGGCCGCCACCACGGCGAAGATCATCCCGAGAAGGCTCATAACGGTCGGGCGATCCGCGCCCGGCGCCTCCGGGCCGCGAAAGATCGCGATGACCCCCTACCCACGCTGGCCTGCCCGAATCGGCCCCCGGAGCCGCTCCCGGAGCCGGTCCCGGAGCAGCTCGGGGGCTGCCTGCGGGCTGCGCGCGGGGCTGTTCGGGGGCTGCGCGTGGGGCTGCTCGGGGGCCGTCCGGGCGAGGGGGCGGGGCCGGAAAAGGGGGACGGTCCGCCGCCGCGGCCCCCGGCGGCGGACCGCGTCTCTCAGCGGTGCTCGTCGATATGGGCGAGCTTGTCCGGATTGGTGACCGCGTAGATGCCGCGGATCCGGTCGCCGTCCGGGTCGAGGTCGAGGACCATCACCCCGAACGGCGCGTCGTCGTCGTCGAACAGCACCGCGGACGGGTCGCCGTTGACGGTGCGGTACCGGATCTCCAGCGGCCACCGCTCCCGCCCGGTCCCGCCCGTGATCGTCCGGGCGACACGGTCGGCGCCCTGGATCGGGCGCAGCGCCGCCGGCCGCGCCTTGCCGCCCCCGTCGGTCCACAGCGTCACGTCCGGCGCCAGCAGCCGCATCAGGTCCTCGATGTCGCCGCCCAGCGCCGCCCGCAGGAACCGCTCGGTCACCTGCCGCTGCACCTTCGGGTCGGCCTGGTAGCGGGGACGGCGCGCGTGCACGTGCTCGCGGGCCCGGTGCGCCAGCTGCCGGACGGCCGACGGGCTGCGGTCCAGGATCCCCGCGATCTCCGTGTGCGGGTACCCGAACACCTCGTGCAGCACGAAGACGGCCCGCTCCAGCGGCGTCAGCGTCTCCAGCACGACCAGCAGCGCCATCGACACCGCCTCGGTCCGCTCCGCCGAGTCCTCCGTGCCCGCGTCGCTGACCAGCGGCTCGGGCAGCCACGGCCCCACGTACGTCTCGCGGCGGCGGCTGATCAGCGCCTGCCGGGCCAGGGCGGTGTTCACCGCGATCCGCACCAGGTACGCCCGCGGGTTCCCGATCTCCTCCGCGGCGCCGTCGCCGTGCCTGGCCGCCCACGCCAGCCACGCGTCCTGCAGCACGTCCTCGGTGTCCGCGACGCTCCCGAGCATGTTGTAGACGACCGAGAACAGCAGCTCCCGGTGATCGGCGAACACCCGCGTCGCGGTGTCCTCGGCGGTGCCATCGGGCATGGGTCGACCTCCTGTGCGCTCACCCCCTAGAGGGGCCGCACCCCCGAAAGTGTGACATCAACGCCCGGATTGTGACGTGGACCTCATCCCCGCCGTCCGGTGTCACATTCGCCGCCCCGCCGCCCCTCTTTGCTGGCGAGACCGGGCCAATCCCGGCAAGACACTAGGGGGCCAACCCATGAGCCGCACCACGCGACCGAGCACGCGGACGCGATCCGGCCCGAGCGACCGGATCGACGTCTCGTTCATGTACGCCGTCCACGACGCCTTCCAGCGCGACCTCGACCGGCTCATCGCCATGGCCGAGGCCGGGGACGTCCCCGACCCCGCGCTCCGCGCCGGCTGGGACCGCTTCAGCACCTTCCTGCACGTCCACCACACCGCCGAGGACACGCACCTGTGGCCCGTCCTGAAGGACCGGGTCGCCGACACCGCCGTCCTCGAACAGATGGAGGCCGAGCACAACGCCCTCGACGGGCTGCTGGAAGGCGTCGACACGGCGATCAAGACGTCCTCGCCCGCCGAGCTGCTCGCCGCGCGCGCGGCGGAACTCGCGCAGGGCCTCACCGCGCACTGCGACCACGAGGAGGAGCTCGCGCTCCCGCTCGTCCAGAAGCTGATGACCAAGAAGGAATGGGACGCGTTCGGCGCCGAGCAGCGCAGCAAGCTCGGCATGAGCGGCGCCGCGAGCTTCTTCCCCTGGCTGCTCGACGGCGCCGAGGACGAGACGCGCCGCAAGGTCCTCGGCATCGTCCCGCCGCCCGTCCGGCTGCTCTACCGGGCCGTCTGGCGGCCCCGCTACGAACGCGCGCCCCGCTGGCAGACGCCGGCGAGCGCCTGAGACCTGGAGACATGACCATGGCGACAACGGACGCCCGCCCGTCCTTTCTCGCGACCGGACGCGGCAAGATCACCCTGACGCTGCTGTGCGCGATCGCGTTCCTGGACTTCATCGACGCCTCGATCGTCAACGTGGCGCTGCCCGCGATGCGCAAGGACCTGGACTTCTCCGTCCAGGACCTGCAGTGGGTGCCGTCCGGATACCTGCTCACCTACGGCGGGTTCATGCTGCTCGGCGGGCGCCTCGCCGACCTGCTCGGCCGCCGCCGCATCGTCGTCGCGGGGACCGTCCTGTTCTCGCTGTCGTCGGTGACCGGCGGCCTCGCGCAGACGTCCGGGATGCTGGTCGGCGCCCGGTTCGCGCAGGGCATCGGCGCGGCGCTGATGCTGCCCGGCACCCTGTCGATCCTCACCACGACGTTCAAGGAGGGCGGCGACCGCGGCAAGGCGCTCGGCGTGTGGGGCGGCGTCGCCGGCGGCGCGTCCGCCGCGGGCGTGCTGCTCGGCGGGCTGCTCACCGACGGCCCCGGCTGGCGCTGGGTGATGCTGGTGAACGTGCCCGTCTGCGTGATCGTCATCGCGGGGCTGTTCCTGCTGGTCGAGGGCGACCGGCGCAGCGCGCGGCTCGCCGACTTCGACTTCCTCGGCGCCGTCCTCGTCACCGCCGGGATGCTGCTGCTCGTCTACACGATCGTCAAGGCGCCGGACGTCGGCTGGGGCGCGGCCCGCACCGTCGGCGGCCTCGCCAGCGCCGCCGTGATCCTGCTGGCGTTCCTCTTCAACGAGCAGCGCGGCCGCAACCCGCTGCTGCCCCTGTCGATCTTCCGGATCCGCGGGCTCGGCGCCGCCGACGTCGCGATGCTGGTGGCCGTCGCCGGGATCGGCTCGATGTTCTTCTTCCTCAGCCTCTACATGGAGAACGTCCTCGGCTACTCGCCGATGAAGACCGGCTCCGCCTACCTGCCGCTGTGCTTCGGCGTCGGCATCGCCGCCGGGATCTCCTCGCAGCTGCTGGCCCGGATCGGCACCCGTCCCGTGATGGTCGCCGGGCTGCTGCTCGCGGGCGGCGGCGTCTACTGGCTGTCCCGCATCCCGGTGGACGGCGCGTACCTCACCGACCTGCTGCCCGGCCTCATGGTCGCCTCCCTCGGACTCGGCCTGGCGTTCGTGTCCATCACCACGGCCGCCAACGCCAACGTCGCCCCGGACCGGGCGGGCATCGCCGCCGCGCTGCTCAACGCCTCGCAGCAGCTCGGCGGCGCGCTCGGCCTCGCGATCTTCTCCGCGCTGGCCACCGCCCGCACCGACGACCTGGTCGCCGACCGCAGGCCGATGCCGGACGCGCTCACCGGCGGGTTCTCCCGCGCCCTGCTCGCCTGCAGCATCTTCCTCGCCGCCGCCGCGGTCGTCGCGCTGCGGGCCGCCAACACCCGCGGCGAGGCGGAGCAGCCGCTGGAGGACGCGCCGTCCGACCCCGTCCCGGTCAGGTAGCGGCCGGCTCCCGCGCCTTCGGGGCGCGGATCAGGAAGGTGCCGGCCAGCACCACCAGGCCGGACAGCATCAGCACGAACTGGGCCGGGACCATGCCCAGCGGGCGCCCGCCGGCCTCCTTCAGGAGGTCGGCGGCGCCGCCCGCCAGCAGCGCCGCCAGCGCCAGCCCGAACCGCAGCACCGCGTGGAACGCGGTCAGCGCCAGGTTCCGGTCCACCCCGCCCAGGCTCTCCTGCAGGTACGTGATCCCGCCGACCAGCGCGCTCGTCGCCGCCGCGCCGAACAGCACCGCCCCGGCGAACGACCACGGCTTGGACGCCAGCCCGCCCATCGACGCGATCACCACCCCCTGCACCGCCGTCGCCACCCGGACCTGCGTCAGCAGGCTCCCCGCCTTGCGGTGCAGGAGCAGCAGCCCCACCACCGCCCCCACCCCGAAGCACACCACCAGCGCCCCGAACCCGATCTGCCCCGCGTTGATCACGCCCTTCACGAACACCACGCCCAGCGAGAACAGCGCCCCCAGCCCCAGCGCCACCACCGCGATCCCCGGCAGCACGGCCCGCACCACCCGCAGCCTCAGCGCGTTGACGAAGCCGTGCTTCTCGCCCGCCTCCCGCTCGTCCCGCTCCATCGCCGCCTTCTCGCCCGGCCCCGGCCCGAGGTCCGGGATCCCGCGCACCGCCAGCCACGACGCCAGATATGTCAGCGCGTCCAGCCAGAACACCAGCACGTACCGCCAGTGGCCGCCCCACCCGGCCTGCTCCGATATCCACAGGATCAGCCCGAACATCCCCGCGCCGAACGGGATCATCCCGTACGACGTGGCCATCGTGATCCCGTTCGCCAGCTCCAGCGTCCCGGTGTCGTGGTCGTCCTTCCCCTCCTCCCGGCCCTCCCCGATCAGGAACGGGATCGCCGCGTCCCGCGCCGGCAGGAACATCAGCCCCACGACCTCGATCATGAAGGCCCAGAAGTACACCCACCACAGTCCCGGCACCACCGGCAGCGCCGCAGCCATCCCCACCCTGACCAGGTCGGACGTCAGCATCACGCTGCGCCGGCGCCAGCGCGTCACCACCCGCGCCGCCACCGGGGCGCCCAGCGCCGACGGCAGCAGCCGCAGCACCAGCACCCCGCCGACCGCCGTCGTCGACCCGCTCAGCTCCAGCACGAAGTACATGAGCGCGAGCGTGCCCATCCAGTCGCCGAGCGCCGACACCGTCTGGCCGACGATCAGCCGCCGGAAGTCCCGCCGGGTCAGCTGCTCCTTGAACGCCATACGGTTCCCGTCCACGGGGTCCGGCTCCGGGGGTCGTCGCCGACGGGACGATCACGGATCGGGCCGTCGTCCAGCAGCGCCGCGAGCCGGGCCGCGGCGGCGTCCCAGCTCCATCTTCCGCACACCCACTCCCGCCCGGCCGCGCCCATCGCGGCGGCGCGTCCAGGCTCCGCCAGCAGCCGATGCAGCACGAGCGCCAGCTCGTCCGGGCCCTCCGCGTCGACCAGCACACCCGTCCACCCGTCCACCAGGGCCTCCGGACTGCCGCCCGATCGTCCCACCACGACCGGCACGCCCGCCGCGGACGCCTCCAGGACCGACAGCCCGAGCCCCTCCGTCTGCAGCCCACACCTGGCGTCCCGGCACGGCAGCGCGAACACGTCGGCGGCCGCGTAGTAGGACGGCAGGTCCGCCGGCGACACCGTGCCGGCCAGCGTGACCGTCCCGGCCGCCCGCCGCGCCGCCTCGGCGAGCCGCGCCCGCATCGGCCCGTCGCCGACGATCACCAGCCGCGCGTCCGGCCTTCTGCGAACCACGTCCCGCCACGCGCGCAGCAGCACGTCATGCCCCTTCCTCCGCACCAGCCGCGCCACGCTCAACACCACCGGCCCTTTCCCCAGCCCGTGCCGCCGCCGGACCCGCTCCCCGTCCAGCCCCGGCCGGAACCGTCCCGTGTCCACCGCGCCCGCCATCTGCACCAGCCGCGTCCGGTCACCGACCACCTTCGCGAGCGCGGGCAGCGTCCCCGGGCTGAGATACGTGACCGCGTCGAACGACCGCGCCGCCGCCCGCAGCGCCGCCCGCGTCGGCGGCGCCCGGAACCACCCCAGCTCCTGCCCGTGCGTCGACCCGATCAACCGCCCCACCCCCGCGGCCCGCACGAGCGGCGCGTAGAGCCCGAACGGCGCCACCGCCGTGATCCACACCGCGTCGACCCCATACGTCTCGACGAGCCGCCGCAGCCCCCGGACCAGCAGGTACCCCCGCCGCCGCACGACCGGAAAGCCCACCCCCGCGTCGAAGCCCGCCGCCCCCGCCCGCGCCGGCGCGACCACCACCACCCGATCGGCGGGCAGCCGCCGCACCAGCTCCCAGGTGAACGTCTGAACCCCACCCGACTCCGGCGGAAAGTGCCCGCTGAGGACCAGAGTCCGCGGTATCTCCATGCCCACCCGATTTCCCGGCCAGCCGCCCCCCAACCGAAGCCCACTCCACCAACCCGAAGCCCGGGGCGGGGCCCCACCCAGCCCCTCCACCTACCGCGATTACCCCACTGCCCACGAACCGCCACAAACCCACCCAGCCACCCCGCAGCCAGCCCCCACCGATCCACCCCCACCGCGACCACCACCCCGCCCCACCACCGAGCCCGCCCCTCCCCACACCCTCACCAGCGGGTGGACGATCACAGACGGGGATCCGGTTGCTCGCTGCTGTCGTGGTCACGTCAGACCTTGCGGCATATCACCGGTGGGAGCTTGTAACGTCAGGTGCGGAAAGACCTACTGGGTAGGTTGTGAAGTCGGCTTCACCTGATGCCACCTTGATGGGCTTAGGCGAGTTCGTTGAGCGCTTCGCCTCACCCGGTGTCGCGTCCTTCTTCGTTTTCTTCGTCGCCCACAGTCGGTTCTCATACTCGTCGTGAGCACTGAAATTATCGTCCGTTGCTCTTTGTGAAAATGACAAGGAGCCTTGCCAGAGCGATCAGTGATACCGCAAGCAACGGTATGAAGACCAGTGCTTTGAGGGTGTAGTTGGTGGATGTCCCGGCGACGACCATCCATGTGCCCGTCGAAACTCCCATTACGCTGATGGGGCGCCACTCCGATTGCGCTCCATTGGGCTTCTGTGTGCTGAAAACGAACGAACCGATCCCGAGAACAAGAAGGATCAGGCCGCCGGCGAACACCAGAATATCATGCACGATTCTTCTACCCCTCCGGACTTCAGAAAAAATGATCGAAAGCGCCGTAGATCCCGCCGGCGAGGCCACCGAGCGCTCCCCCGGCGCTCGCTCCTCCGATCGCACCAGCGGGTATGCTCGCCGCTGCGGTGGGTCCCCCGATAAGGCCTAGGGCACCAACTCCAGCGCCAATGACTCCACCAACGACGCCGCCGACTGTAGCTCCCTTACCGCCATCGTCCATCATGTCCTGTACCAGAGAGTTTCCCTTCTTGTGAGGCAGTTGGTCGCTGAGATCCTCTCGTATCTTGGCCAAGCCCTTCTTGAGGTCACCCCGAGTTTGCGGGGAGAGATCGGGGTCGTTGGTGAGCGCCTTGAGCGCGCTCTCCAATGACCAGCCGCCGTCCTTGCCTGAATAAAGAGCGACCAGTTGCTTGGCCGCCGCTTTCTCTGCTTGCTCGGCCTGGTGGATATGTGCGCTGAACTCCTTGTCTATGTCAACAGGATCGCCGTGTTCGTATGCCGTGCATTTGCGATCGTACGAGTCCGAGATCCAGGCTATTTTTACAGCCAGGTCATCAAGGACTTGGCCAACGGCGGTTTCGAACTTCGCCAGATTTCCTGCTTCCGTTGCGGTTCGTTCCCAGGCTGTGGTGAACGCCTTCGCGGTTGTTCCTTCCCATCGAGCATCTCGAGCTATTCTTTTGACGGTACGATCGATATGGTTCACCACCTCATCGCCGCGTGGCCTGTAGCTGTAAAGAGTGCCGGCGAGCTCTGATAGGCCGGTGAAATCGATGCCCAGGCCCCCTGTCGCGCTCGTTGGCAAAGGTGCTGGTTTCTTGGGTGAAGCCATGCGCCCTCTCCTCTCTATTTGATGCTGTTGGGGTCTTTGAGTGCGTTCGCCATTGCCGCCCGGGCCAGTTGGGTGCTTTTGAATTCGTGATGTACATACGCGTCGTGGGCACGTTTTAGTTTGACTGAGTGCGCTTGGATAGCCTCGGTCATCGCATGATGGCCTTGGCCGATGGCCGAGAGTATCGAGGTAAGCGCGTCTGTGAGTTCGGGTGTGGATACGAAGGGCACTCGGCCCACTCCTTTGGCGGTTATTTCACCGAACCGGCCCGCCTCCTGGTGAAAAGTCTTCGATGCGCTGATCAGGTCTTCGAAGAAGACGCTCATTTCACTCATCGCTGTTCGCCGCCTTCTTGAGCAGTTCGGAGTATCTTGAAACATCCTCGTCGTTCCATCGCCAGTCGCTCCTATCGATCTCCGGGTCTATCTCGATGTAATGAACCTCGATGAGTTCCAGAAGTCGAGCGAAAGTAATCTCTAGCCTGGTCTGAATATCTCCAAGTTGGTCAACGAGTTTATCGCTGGTCGAGAAAACCGGAAGATATGGCGGCCCCGACTCTCGCTGGCGAAATTCATATGCCATGACGACGTTCCCATCCTGAATGATCGGCCTAATGGGAACAAATATCGTGGGTTCTGGTGCATCTGAGCGCTCTTTGCTTGAGGAATCCTTATTCGGCTGCGATCCGTCGGCTGTGGCACCCTCTCTTGTGTTGCGGCCAGCCTGCGCGTATGGAGTGGAGGCGTTCAGTACATCTTTCAGGTTGCGCCCCTGTGTAAATCTCACCTGTAAACCTCTCGTCAATTGATGATCCCCAATTCGGAACCGTAATCCCGGATCTGGTTCACACGCTTGGTGTGCTGTCCCAGTCGTCGCTCCAGGTCTTGAAGAGCGTCATGCAGCTTGGTGTAGACATGCTGAAGCCATTCGAGATCGGCCGGTTTGGTACTCGCGAAGAAGGACTTGATGGTCAGGTAGTCGTACTGAGCACGATCACCTCGGCCGAAGGCGCCAGGCCGGATGCCGCGCTCAAAGGTATGCAGTGTCAATCCCGGTACCTCCCTCCGATCGACTCTCATCGCCTTCGACTACCACGGGGTGACGTTCTTAGGTGTCGCTGTGCGAGCGGCCGCCCCGGCCTCTCCCTCAGCCTTGCCATCGGGGCGGCGCCTGAGGCGTGGGGGCTGGGGGAGCGGCGGGTGTTCCAGGGCCCGCGGGAGGAGAGCCGTGGGGGAAGAGAAGTTGGCTGAGGGCGGGCGGAGGGTCTTGGGAGTCATCGGTGGTGGTCCTTATCAGTCCCGGCGGAGCCGGGAGGTATTAGGTGGCGCCAGCGGGCGACGGCGTCGTCGGCTGGCGGGGCGGGAGCGGCCGTGGTCCTCGCCGACGGCGAGGCAGGAAAGGTCAGGCGCTCCACATGGTGGTGTTCTGGCGTTCGGCGCCGAGGTGGATGTCGTGGGATTCGCCGATGACCTTGCTCATGCCGGAGACGGCGGTGGCCATGCGCTGGGCGGCGAGTTTCCATTCGCGGGATTTCTGCTCGTAGGCGTGGCGGGCGTCGCCGTCCCACTCGGCCAGGTGGGCGCGGACCTGGCTGTCCAGGGTGTCCAGGACGGCCTGGTAGCTCTTGAGCGCGCTGGTGAAGTTGGCCTGGGCGTTCTGCATGCCGCCGAAGTTGACGTAGGTGTAGTCGGTGCTCATCGTGGGGCCTCCCGGGCCGTGCCGTGGTGCGGTGCCGTGGTGCGGTGCCTTGGTGCGGTGCCGTGGTGCGGTGCCGTGGTGCGGTGCCGTGGTGCCGTGCGGTGGGTTGGTGCGGGATGGTGCGAGTTGGTGCCGGGGGTTGGGGTCAGCCGTTGACCAGGCCCTTGAGGGTGTTGACGCGGGCGGTCTTGTTCTGTTCGGCGGTCTCGTACTTGGCCTTGGTGTGCACGAGCTTTTCG
>NZ_JBEPCJ010000026.1:98205-113767 GCF_040299565.1 Spirillospora sp. NPDC000708 | reverse complement strand
TCTTCTACCGTGCCGGGTTCGCCCCTGTGTTCCGCCGCCGGGGGGGGCCCGGCCGCCCCGCCCGCGGCGCCTCGGCCGTCGCCGTGGCGGCGGCGCTGCTCTCGCTCGTCCTGGGCGTCGGCGCCGGGGTCGCGCTCACGGCATGATTCCCGTTCTCCGTCAACGACGCGGCGAGCCTTCCGCGCGGCCGCGCAGCCAGGCGACATAGTCGGCCACCGCGCCGTCGAGGTCGTGGGCGGGCGCGAAACCGGTGTCGGCGCGCAGGCGGGTGACGTCGAGGCGGTAGTCCTCGTCGGGGCCGCCCGGGGAGCGCCCTTCGGCCAGCTCGATCGGGGCGTCCGGGACGGCCTTCGCGATCGCCGCCGCGACCTCCGCGTTCGTGGTGACACCGCCGGACCCGACGTTGTAGACGGCGTGGCGCAGCGTCCCGGCCGTCTGGAGAAGGGCGATGGCGCGCCCGCAGTCCGGCGCGTACAGCGCGTCGATGCCGTCGCCGGCGTACGCCTTCCCCGGGTACGGCTCGCCGCGCACCGCCGCGTTGACCAGGCCGGGAAGCGCGAAGAACGGGGACTCGGCGCGCCCGCGCGGACCCCAGACGGCGCCGATCCGCAGGCACACGGCCTCGAACTCCGCGTGCCCCGCGATGGCCGACGCCAGCGCCTCCGCGCTCCGCTTGAACGCGGGGGTCGGGTGCGGGACGTCCGGCGGGAGCGGCGCGTCCTCGCGGAACGGGCTGTCGCGCACCCCGGCGTACACGCCGATCGTGCTGGCGACGCAGACCCGGCGGACGCCCCAGGCGCGCGCGGCCTCGAATGCGTTGAGCAGGCCGGCGGTGTTGGCCCGCATCTCCGCGACCACGTCGGTGCCACGCAGCGGGGTGCTCGCCAGATGGACGATCCCGGTGACGGCGTACCGGTCGCCGAGCGCGAGGAACGCGTCCCGGTCGGTCATGTCGAGCCGCTCCGCGGCGGCCCCGGCGGGCACGTCCCGAGGCGCCGCCGAGTGCCGGGTGAGCAGGCACGACGCGCCGAGGTCGAGCAGCGCCCGCGCGACGTGCGAGCCGATGAATCCGAGCCCGCCGGTAACGAGGATCATGGGCCCCTCCTTTCGTTAGCGTGCTAATGGAACGCTAGCGGCGAGATCGCTAGCATGCAAACGATTACTAGGATCGGGGCATGGACGACCTGCTCCGGCTCTCCACCCGCGCCCACAAGCTGCTGCGCGCGGCCTCCGACGAGGCGATGAGCGAGCACGGCGTCCGCGTCGGGCAGAACCTGCTGCTGGAGGTGCTCTGGCAGGAGGACGGCCTGACCCCCGGCGAGCTGGCGAACCGGCTCGCCCTCACCACCCCGACCGTCGTCAACACCGCGACCCGGATGGAGGCCGCGGGCCTGGTCACCCGGCGCCGCGACCCGTCCGACGCCCGGCTCGTCCGGCTCTACCTGACCGAGCGCGGCCGCCGGGCCGAGGCGCCGATCCGGGAGGCGCGGCGGCGGCTGGAGGAGCGCGCCACCGCGACCCTCACCGACGACGAGCGCCGGCACCTGCGCAGCGCGCTCGAGAAGATCATCGCCGAGCTGTCCTGACCGGGCCGAGCCGCCGGACGAGCACCCGCCGGACGAGCACGCGCCGGACGAGCACGCGCCGGGCGCGGGCGGTCAGCGGCCGTCGAACCGCTCGCCCGCGGTCCGCGCGCGGGGAGCGTCCGCCGCTGGGCCGCCCTCCTCCGCAACCGCCCGCCGCGCGGCGATGCGCTCCTGGAACTCCGCGTCGGCCCGGATCTCGTCCTCGCTCGGCGCCATCGCGATGATGATCAGCAGCGTGATCGACACCGCCGCGATGCCGCCGATGAGCGGGATCAGGAAGTCGGACGCGGTGGCGCCGTGCGGGGCGGGCATGGCCGGGTCCATGGTGATCCGCATGGCCGCCATGCCGGTGTAGTGCATGCCGGTCACCGCGACGCCCATGATGAGCGCGGCCCCGGCCGTCGCCGGCAGGCCCCGGACGCGCAGGCAGAACCACAGTGCCGCGGTGGCCGCCACCAACGCGATGACGATCGACAGCACGACCAGGCCCGGCCGGTACCCGATGTCCCCGGGCATGTTCATCGCGGCCATCCCGGAGTAGTGCATGCTCACCACGCCGATCCCCATGACCGCGCCGCCCGTGACGATCACGCCCGGCCCGGACCCGCCGAAGCCGAGGATGAACAGCCCGACCGCGACGACCGCCACGGCGGTCAGGCAGCTCAGCAGCGTGACCGGCACGTCGTAGCGGATCGGCATGCCCGAGACGCTGAAGCCCAGCATCGCGATGAAGTGCATCACCCAGATCCCGGTGCCGCCGATGGCCAGCGCCGCGAGCGACAGCCAGGACGCGCGCGAGCGCCCGGTGGACGCGCGGGCCCGGGACATGCACAGCAGCCCGAGGAAGGAACCGACGAACGACATCAGGTACGCCGACACGGGCGTGAGCGGCCCGTAGGAGAAATGGTGCACGTGCGCCATGCGGTTCCCCGGAAAGTGAAGAGATCTCGGATCCAGCCAGGATCCTAACCGCGTCCTTCCGGCGATTGGTGTGATTCCGGAGACCTTCAGCGAAGCAGGCCGTGGTCCAATGCCAGGTCGAGCGCCGCCCGGGCCGCCGGCGCGAGCAGGCCCCGGTCGGCCGGCGCGAGGTAGAGGTACTCGTCGACCTCGCCGGACGCCGCGATCTCGCCGCGGTGCGCCGCGGTGAAGCACGCCATCCGGGCGTGCGTGTAGTCCGGCTGGTCGTGCGCCGGCGCGCGGATCACCCCCAGCTCGCGGAACGACGCCCGGTCCAGCTCGACGTCCAGCTCCTCCCGGACCTCCCGGGACAGCGCCGTCCAGTCGTCCTCGCCCGGCTCCCGCTTGCCGCCGGGAAGGTACAGCAGGTCACGGCCCCTCGACCGGACCGCCAGCAGCCGCCCGTCCACCACAAGCACCCACGCCACCACGTCCAGGTCCGCCACGCCCGCCATCCTAGATACGCCGGGATTCGAGCACGCGGCGGAGGAACTCGCGGGTGCGCGGCTCGGCGGGCTCCTCGAAGATCTGCTCGGCCGGGCCGCGCTCCAGCAGCACGCCGTCGTGCAGGAAGCAGACCGTGTCGGCGATGTCCCGGGCGAACCCCATCTCGTGGGTCGCCAGGACCATCGTCATCCCGGACTCCTTCAGCTCCCGGATGATCCCCATCACCTCGGTGACCAGCTCCGGGTCGAGCGCGGAGGTCACCTCGTCCAGCAGCAGCAGGCTCGGCCGCGTCGCCATCGCCCGGATGATCGCGACGCGCTGCTGCTGGCCGCCCGACAGCCGGTCCGGGTACTCGCGGGCCTTGTCGGCGAGGCCGAACCGCTTCAGCAGCGCGTGCGCCTGCTCGGCGGCCTCCGCCTTCGGCCGCTTGTGGACGCGGACGGGCGCCAGCGTGATGTTGTCCAGCACCGACATGTGCGGGAACAGGTTGTAGGACTGGAACACCATCCCGATCCGCCTGCGGACCTCGTCGGGGTCGGCGTCCGGGTCGGTGATGTCGTCGCCCTCCAGGAGGATCGCGCCGTCGTCCACCGTCTCCAGCACGTTCACGCAGCGCAGCAGCGTCGACTTGCCCGACCCGGACGCGCCGATGAGGCAGACGACCTCGTGCGGCGCGACGTCCAGGTCGACGCCGCGCAGCACCGGATGCGCGTGGTAGGTCTTCCAGACGCCTTCGACGCGCAGCAGCGGTCCGCTCATGTGCCGCCTCCCGGGGCGCGGCGGCGCTCGGCGCGCGCCGCGAGGTGGTCGGTGAACCGGGCCATCGGCACCGTCAGCGCGACGAACAGCACCGCCGTGGCCAGGTACGGGGTGTAGTTGAAGTTCGTCGCCGAGTGGATCTGCGCCTGCCGCAGCGCCTCCAGCGGGCCGAGCACGGCGACGAGCGCGGTGTCCTTCTGCAGCGAGGCGAAGTCGTTCAGCAGCGGCGGGACGACGCGCCGCACCGCCTGCGGCAGCACCACGAACCGCAGGCTCTGGGTCTTGCTGAGCCCGAGCGACCGGGCCGCCGCGCGCTGGCTCGGGTGGATCGAGTCGATGCCCGCGCGGAACACCTCCGCGACGTACGCGCCGTACGACAGGACGAGCGCGAACCCGCCCAGCACCGCCGGGCTGTCCGGGACGCCCTGGAGCCGCAGCGCGGGCAGCCCGAACCCGACCAGGTACACCAGCAGGATCGTCGGGATGCCGCGGAACACGTCGGTGTAGGCGACGGCCAGGGCCCGCAGGGGGAAGAACAGCGGGTTGCGCAGCCCGCGCGCGAGCGCGACGAGCAGGCCGAGCACCAGGATCACCGGCTCGGCGATCAGGAAGATCCGCACGTTCAGCCAGAAGCCGCGCAGCACGTCCGGGAACGCGCCGGTGAACTCGCCCCAGTTGAAGAACGTCTCGTGCACGCGCGGCCAGCCGGGCGACGTCACCACGACGGCGACGACGACCGCGACGCACAGCACGGTCGACGCGGCGGCGACCGAGCCGGACCGGACGCCGGCGCGCCGGCGGCGCCGCTCCCGGTCCAGCTGCCGCTCGCTCTTGACCCAGGCGGTCTCGCCGCCGGCCCGCACTGTCATCGCAGGGTCACTTCAGGACGGGCGCGCCGGCCGACGAGGTCAGCCATTGCTGCTGGATCTTCGCCAGCTCGCCCGACGACCTGAGCTGCCCGACCGCCTGGTTCAGGCAGCCCACGAGCGTGCTGCCCTTCTCCATCAGCAGCCCGAAGTGCTCGGTGCTGCCGCCCTCGGTCTGCGGGAGCTGGCCCACGATCTTCGAGCCGTCGATCTGCGCGGCGGTGACGTAGAACGCGGTCGGCAGGTCGACCAGCAGCAGGTCGACCTGCTTGTTCTTGAGCGCGTTCACCGCGTCGATCTGGGTGTTGAAGATCTTCGGCTGGCTGTCCGGCTTGATCTGGTTCTGCACCGCCTGGAGGGCGGTCGTCCCGACCTGGACGGCGATCCGGGCCTTCTTCAGCTCCGCGATGCTCGCCGCGTTCGCGAACTCGCCGTTCTTGAGCGCGACGACGCCCTGCTGCACGTCGTAGTAGCCGTCGCTGAACGTCACGGCCTTCTCGCGGGCCGGGGTGGCGGAGATCTGGTTGATGTCGAAGTCGAAGTTCTTCGGCCCCGGCGCGTAGGACGACTCGAACGACTGCGTCGTCCAGGCGACCTGGTCCTTGGTGAAGCCGAGCTTGCCGGCGACCGCGTACGCGACGGCGCTCTCGAAGCCCTGCCCGTTGGACGGGTCGTCGTTCTTGAACCAGGGCTCGAACGCCGGCTTGTCGGTCGCGACGGTCAGCTTGCCGGGCGTCTTGAGCGGCAGCTTGTCCTTGGTGCAGGAGGCGGGGCTCTTGCTCGCCGAGGCGTCGGAGCCGCCGTCGTCCTGCGGGGCGCAGGCGGTGACGGCGAGGGTGAGCGCGGCGACGCCGGTCAGGGCGGCCACGAGGGGGCGGCGGGTCACGGGGGTGCCTCCAGCGGTGCGGTGTCGCATGATCAAGAATGCGGGGTGGTGGGGCGCGGGGCGGCGGCGCGCAGGGTGACGGTGCGCGCGCCGGCCAGACCGAGGACGTCCGCGGCCCGGCCCTGGTTGACGGCGAGGCCGAGCCAGCCCGAGGAATCGATCCACAGCAGCGGCTCGCCGACGGCGACGCTGCCGAAGGTCTGCTCGAACGGGACGAGGGCGGTGCGGGACGCCCCGTCTGGAACGCTCCATTCCACTTCGAGGGGGGTGCCGGGCTCCAGCGCGCCGAACGCGGCGGCGAGATCGTCGCGCTCCGCGCCCAGCACCAGGCTGCCGAACCGGTCGGTGTACAGCACCGGGGCGCTCAGCTCGCCGTCGCGGGCGACCGGCGCCGGCAGGTCCAGCGGCACCGGCTCGACCGGCGCGCCGAGGTCGGCGACGTCCACGCCCGCCGCGACGTGCGCGGCGGCGGGGGAGAAGATGTCGCGCCCGTGGAACGACGTCGAGACCTCCGGCAGCCGGTACGCCGGGTTCTCCAGCGCGTGCGCCCGGACGATCCCGCCGAGCGCCTCGGCCGCCGGCACCAGCAGCCCGTTGTCCGGGCCGACCAGCACGTCACCGCGTCCGGTCTCGACCGCCAGCGGGCGGCGCGGCGTCCCGACCCCCGGGTCCACGATGCCCGTGTGCACGCCCACCGGCAGGTACGGAAGCGCCTGCCGCAGCAGCATCGCGCCCTCCACCACGTCGAACGGCGTGATCTCGTCGCTGAGCACCAGGACGTTCGCCTCGGGCGCGATGGTGTGCACGACGCCGGCGCAGATCGAGGTGTAGGCGGCGCCGAAGTCCGTGGCGATGCTGACGAAGGGGCGGCTTCCGGACATGGGCGACCTCGGTGGGACCTGCGGGAATGTGGAGAGGAGAGCAGCAGCCTACCAAGCCGCCCCCATGACCGGACCGGCGCTAACCTCCGGGGATGCGCGCCGAATCGCTCGATCCGCTCCTGCTGCGGACCTTCGTCGCCGTCGCCGATCTCGGCTCGTTCACGGCCGCCGCGGCGGCGGGCGGCTACACCCAGTCGGCGGTGTCCCGGCAGGTCGCCGCGCTGGAGGACGTCTGCGGCGTCGAGCTGTTCGCGCGCGGCGCCCGCGGCGTGCGGCCGACGCCCGCCGGCGAGCACCTCCTCCCGCACGCCCGCGCCCTGCTCGACCGGCTCGCCGACACCGTCCAGGCCATGGAGGGGCTGCGCCGCCTCGACACCGGGACGCTGCGGCTCGGCGCGTTCCCCACCGCGAACGCGGCACTGGTCCCGCGCGCGCTCGCCCGGTTCCGCGACCGGCACCCCGGCGTGCGCGCCACGCTGCGCGAGGGCGTCACCGACCGGCTCCTCGCGATGCTGGACGGCGGCGACCTCGACCTCGCCGTGGTCAGCACGCACACCGTCCCCGCGCTGCCCGCCGGCGACCTGGTGCCGCTGCTGGACGACGCGCTGCTCGTCGCGCTGCCGTCCGGGCACCCGCTCGCCGCGCGCCGCCGCGTCCCGCTGGACGCCCTGGCCGGCGAGGCGTGGATCGTCGCCGACGCCCCCGAGGCCGTCGCGGCGCTGCGCGCCCGCTGCGAGCCCGCCGGGTTCGAGCCGCGCACCCCGCTGCGGGTCGCCGAATGGATCTCCAAGCTGGGCCTGGTCGCGGCCGGGTTCGGCGTCACCCTCGTGCCCGCGCTCGCGGCGGCAGCGGCGGCGCGCGACGGCGTCGTGCTGCGGCCGCTCGCCCCCGAGCAGCCCACCCGCGCCGTCCGCGCCGCCGTCGGCCGGCACGCCCGCAGGTCCCCGGCGGTCACCGCGTTCCTGGACGACCTGCGGGCCGTCGCCGCCGAACTGGGCTAGCACGGCCCGGCCGGGTCAGGGGATCGCGGCGACCACCTCGACCTCCAGCAGGGCGTCCGGGTGGAACAGCCGGGCGACCTCGACGGTCGTGCTGGTGGGCGCGGCGCCGGGGAAGAACCGCCGCCGCACGGCCCCGTACTCGGCGACCCGGCCGAGATCGGTGACGAACGTCCGGACGTTCGTCACGTCCGCGAACCCGGCCCCGTGCGCCGCGAGGATCCGCTCCAGCAGCGAGAAGATCACCTCGGACTGCCGGGCCATGTCGCCCGGCGCGTCGACCTTCCCGTCCTCGGTGAGCGCGATCTGCCCCGACACGTACAGCATCGGACCGGCCGTCACGTGCGCGGCGTGCGAGTAGAAGGGGTTCGGCGGCGGCGGGACGGTGGCGGGGTCGCCGAGCGTGACGCGCATGAGGGAGTCCTTCCGTGTCCGATCCGCGAGTGCGATGAGGTCGTGCGGCCCGAGGCCGTCCGCCAGCGCGGCGGACGCGCGGGCGCGCGCGGCGGCGAGGACGCCCCCGGTGGGCGCTCCCGGGACGTCCAGCGCGAGATCGAGGTCCTTGGCGGCGAGCGCGACCGTGAAGCGCGGCGCCGCGCCGGGCACCGCGTCCTTCAGCCGCCGCGCCTGCGCGCTCGTGCGGGACAGCACGTCCAGCACGAGGTCGCGGTCGAGGCCCAGGCGGCCGGCGAGCGCGAGCGCCTCGCCGAGCACGGCGAAGTTCGCGACCAGCATGCCGTTCGCGACGAGCTTCAGCGCGGCGCCGGACCCGGGCGGGCCCGCGTGCCGGACCCGTCCGAGCGCCTCCAGCGCCCCGGTGCACCGGGCGAGGTCGTCATCCGTGCCGCCGACCAGCACTTCCAGCTCGCCCGCCTCCGCCTGCGGGACGCTGCCCACCACGGGCGCGTCGACGTGGCCGACACCGTCCGGCAGCCGTTCGCGCACGCGGCGCGCGGCGTCCGGGCCGATCGTGGACGTGTCGGCGACGACGGCTCCGGGCTCCAGTGCGGCGGCGGCCCCGTCGGGGCCGAACAGCACGTCCTCGACGGCGTCCGCGTCGGTGAGCATGGTGATGACGACCTCGCGGCCGGCGGCGGCCCGCGCGGGGGAGGAGGCGAGCGCCGCACCGAGGTCGGCGGGCACCCTGCTCGCGGTCCGGTTCCACACCGCCACGTCGTGGCCTGCGGCGATCAGCCGTCCGGCCATCGGGGCGCCCATGCGCCCCAGTCCGAGAAAAGCGATTCGTGTCATGGTGCGACCGACGCTAGGCGCCGTCGAGCCATGCCACCAGCGCAGGTTTCGCAGACCGGCCATGCGTGAGCCGCATGGCTTGCGCAGGCCGCCTCAGCCGAAGCGGCGGGCCGAGGCGTTCTCCTGGGCCAGCCGGTGCAGGGCCGTCAGGACTTGCTCGTACAGCACGGTGGAGACGAGCAGGGTGTGGACGGTCCGGGCGCGCGGCGCCCCGTCGGCCACCCGGCCGATCTCGTGGTCGGCGACCTCGGCGGCGGCCTTCACGTAGGGCCGCAGGTCGGTGAGGGTGATCGGGAAGCCGAGCCGGCGCAGCGCGACGAAGGTGTGCGCGAGCAGGTCGCGGGCGGGGGAGCGGTCGCCGACCGTCCAGCCGAGCTCGCGGACGAGCGCGTCGACGTCCTGCCGCGCGGCGCGCCAGTGCGGGTCGTACGGCGCGGCGACGTGCGGTCCGATGGCGTACTGGGCGGTGCCGAACAGCTCGTGCAGGCCGACCCGCTCGTCCTCGATCGCCTCGACGATCCGCTGGATCGCCGCGACCGGCAGGTCGCCGACCTCGCGCAGCGCGCTGATCAGCCGCAGCCGCTCCAGGTGCCGGTGGTCGTACTCGGCGCGGGTCGCGCTGACCGTCGAGCCCTTCGGGAGGAGCCCCTCCCGGATGTAGAACTTGATCGTCTGGACCGTCAGGCCGCTGCGATCGCTGAGCTCGGAGATCTGCACCGCGCACCTCCCTGTCCGGAGCACAACGCTATCCAGGGCGTGCGGGCCGATACCGGCACTCTTCAAAGGTGGCCCGAGATGCGGTGCTTTGTCGGACCATGCGCGGAGACGCTCCGGCCGGGACGCCGGGGGCGGGGCGGGCACCGGGCGCCGCCCCGCCCCCGGCGTCAGGCGGTCAGCCGCAGATCGGCGACGGACCGTCCGGCGCGCACCGCGCACCCGCCGGGCAGCCGCTCGTCCAGCGGGACCCGGACGGTCACCCGCTCGCCCGCCGCGGCCTCGGCGACCGCGAACCCGGCGAGCCGGAGCGGCAGCCCGTCCGGCGCGGCGTACACCTGGACGACCTCGCGCCCCGGCCGGTCGCCGGCGTTGCGGACCGTCACCTCCGCCGCCCCGTCCGCCACCGCCAGCGACTCGTACTCCCAGTCCGTGTAGCCCAGGCCGTGCCCGAACGGGTACGCGACCTGCTCGGGCGCGTAGTGCAGGTAGCCGATCGCGGCGCCCTCCGCGTACGGCAGCGACCCGTCCTCGCCGGGAACCGGCGACAGGATCCCGTCCTCCGACACCGGGAACGTCGTGGGGAGCCGCCCGCCCGGCTCGGCCGCGCCGGTGAGGACGTCGGCGATGGCGTCGCCGCCCTCCTGGCCCGGCAGCCACGCCCACAGCACCGCCGCGACCTCGTCCCGCCACGGCATCAGCACGGGCGCGCCCGCGTTCACCACCACCACCGTGCGCGGGTTGGCGGCGGCGACGGCGGACACCAGCTCGTCCTGGCGGCCGGGCAGCGCCAGCGTCGTCCGGTCGAAGCCCTCGCTCTCCACGTCGTCGTTCGTGCCGACGATCATGACCGCCGCGTCGGCGGCGCGGGCGGCCTCGACAGCCGCCGCCAGCTCCTCGTCCTCGGGCAGGTGCGGCTCGTGGTACCCGATGCCGAACGCCGTCAGGAACGATCCGGCCTTGTAGGCGCGCCGCAGCTCCACCGGGACCGCCCGCCCGGCCGCGAGCTCCACCTCGACGCGGTGCTCCGGCGGACGCATCATCGCCTCGACCGGGTCACCGCCGTTCAGGGCCAGGTTCACCGTCGCCGTCGTGTCCGCGACCCGCACCTCGTACTCGCCGATGCCCGCGACCGCGAACGTGTGGACGCCGTCCGCCACAGGCGTCACCCGGGCGCGGACGACGATCTGCGCCGTCCCCTCCGGGACGCCCTCGAAGAACATGAAGCGGGCCGCCCCGCGGTGCTCGGAGTCGACGATGGCGCCGTCCGCGTCGACGAACTCCAGCCGCACGCCCGGCTCGCCCGTCTCCGGGTCGGCCGCCATTTCCAGCGGCAGCGCCGCCAGCCGCTCGTGCGGGTAGACGCCCGCACGCACGGTCAGCTCGGTGTCGGCGCCGAGCGCGCGGCGCAGGCCGTCCACCGGCGAGACGACGTGCTCGGGGTTCACGTGCGCGCTGCCTCCGCCCTGCGCGCTGAACCGCACCGCGTTCGGGCCGATCAGCGCCAGCCTGCGGGGCACGTTCAGCGGGAGCACGCCGCCCTCGTTGCGCAGCAGCACGCACGCGCGCGCCGCGAGCGCGCGCAGCTGGGCGGGCGCATCGGGAGGCGTCGTCGCGGGCGCCGGCTCGGGGAACCCGTCCAGCGCGCCGACCCGCGCGGCCAGCCGCAGGATCCGCAGCACCTTGTCGTCGACCAGCTCCTCGGCCACCTCGCCGTCGCGGACGGCCGCGACGAGCCTGTCCCGCCAGGCGTTTCCGGGCATCCCCGGCATCTCCAGGTCCATGCCGGCGTTCGCGCTCGCCGCGGTCGACCGGATCGCCGTCCAGTCCGACATCAGCACGCCGTCGAACCCCCAGCGCTCCTTCAGCACGCCGGTCAGCAGCGCGCGGTTCTCCGTCATCGTCGTGCCGTTGACCTTGTTGTAGGCGGCCATCACCGCCCACGCGCCCGCCTTCACCGCGTCCTCGAACGGGCGCATGTACACCGCGTCCAGGGTCGCGTCGTCGATCCGGGCGTCGTACGACATCCGGGCGGTCTCGGAGTCGTTGCCGACGAAGTGCTTCACGGTCGCCGCGACCCCGGCCGACTGCACGCCCTTCACGAACCCGACGCCGATCCGCGCGGTGAGCAGCGGATCCTCGGAGTAGTTCTCGAAATGCCGGCCGCCGAGCGGGGTCCGGTGCAGGTTGATCGTCGGCGCGAGCTGGACGTGCACGCCCTTGTCCCTGGCCTGGGCGCCGTTCAGCCGGCCCGCGCGCTCGGCCAGCGCCGGGTCCCACGTCGCGGCGAGCGCCGTCGGGCTCGGGAACAGCAGGCTCGTGCTCCGCTCGTCCCAGGCCGTGCCGCGGACGCCGCTCGGGCCGTCCGACAGCACCACCTTCCGCAGCCCGATGCCCGGGATCGGGCGCAGCGACCAGAAGTCGGCCCCGCTCAGCAGATGGACCTTCTCCTCGAGCGTCAGCTGGGCGAGCCGCTCGCGCAGGCCGGACTCGTCGACGGACATCGAACCTCCTCCTGTAGCCGAACGCCGCCCACCCTATTTTCCGATACCGAGTACTCGGTAGGTTTGTTATTCGTACGTTATTTCTGGTCTGCGTAGAGTGAGGTGGCGTGAGGACCGGCACGGATCGGCGGCGCGGCTACGCCGCGGGCGACGCCAGGCGCGAGCGCATCCTGCACATCGCGACCCAGGAGTTCGCCGAACACGGCTACCGCGGCACGTCGCTGGCCCGGGTCGCCGAACGCGCCGGGCTGTCCCAGCCCGGCCTGCTGCACCACTTCCGCACCAAGGAGCAGCTGCTGGTCGCCGTCCTCGAACTGCGCGACCGGCGGGACATGGAGCGGTTCTTCGCCGGCGACGAGGGGGCCGGCGGCCTCGACCTGCTGACCGCGCTGGTCCGGGTCGTGGAGCACAACAGCCGCACGCCCGAGCTCGTCCGGCTCTTCGTGGTGCTGACGAGCGAGGCCGTCACCGCCGGGCATCCCGCACGGGACTGGGCCCGCGCCCGCTACGCGCGCCTGCGCGCCTGGGTCGCCGACGCCCTCCGCCGCGCCGCCGACGCCGGCGAGCTGCGCGCCGGCCTCGACGCCGACGCCACCGCCGCCCGGATCATCGCCATCATGGACGGCCTCCAGACCCAGTGGCTCCTCGACCCGGACCGCATCGACATGCCCGCCCTCTTCCGGGCCCACGTCGACGACCTTCTGGAGACCCTCCGTCCCCACAAGGCTTGAACCCGAGCCACCGATCACGGGACAGCCCGGGGTATGGGGGAGTCCCCCGGGGGGTCAGCTCCTGCGCATGCCTTCGCTGATCTTCTCGGCGGCGGCGACGACGGGGGCGGCGTGGAGGCGGCCGGGGGAGCGGGTGAGGCGTTCGAGGGGGCCGGAGACGGAGACGGCGGCGATGACGCGGCCGCCGGCGCCGCGGATGGGGGCGGAGACCGAGCCGACGCCCTGCTCGCGCTCGCCGACGGACTGGGCCCAGCCGCGGCGGCGGACGGAGGCGAGCGTGGTCGCCTCGAACTTGGCGCCGCGCAGGCCGCGGTGCATCCGGTCCGGCTCCTCCCAGGCCAGCAGGATCTGGGCGGCGGACCCGGCGGTCATGGGGAGGGCGGCGCCGACGGGGATGGTGTCGCGCAGGCCGCTGGTGCGCTCGGCGGCGGCGACGCAGACGCGGACGTCGCCCTGGCGGCGGAAGAGGGAGGCGCTCTCGCCGGTGTGGTCGCGCAGCTGGGCGAGGATGGGCTGCGCGATGGCGAGGAGGCGGTCCTCGCCGGCGGCGACGGCCAGCTCGGCGAGCCGGGGGCCGAGGATGAACCGGCCCTGGGTGTCGCGGTGGACGAGGCGGTGGTGCTCCAGCGCGACGGCGAGCCGGTGGGCCGTGGGGCGGGCGAGGCCGGTGGTCTGCACGAGCTGCGCGAGCGAGGCGGGACCGGCTTCGAGCGCGTTCAGCACGAGAACCGCTTTGTCAAGTACGCCGACTCCGCTAGAGTTGTCCATGTCTTGATATTGCCGTCTCGTAATTTGAGATGCAAATCAGCCGGACCGGACCTCGGCGCGACGGCGCGCCGGACGATCATGACAGGTGAGGTGGGTGTGATGGGCCGTACATTGGCCGAGAAGGTGTACGACGCGCACGTCGTACGGCGTGCCGAGGGTGAGCCCGACCTCCTCTACATCGACCTGCACCTGGTCCACGAGGTCACCAGCCCCCAGGCGTTCGACGGGCTGCGGATGGCCGGCCGCCAGGTCCGCCGCCCCGACCTGACGATCGCCACCGAGGACCACAACGTCCCGACCACGGACCTGCTCAAGCCGATCGCCGACCCCGTGTCGCGCACCCAGGTCGAGACGCTCCGCAAGAACTGCTCCGACTTCGGCGTCCGCCTGCACCCGATGGGCGACGACGGCCAGGGCATCGTGCACGTCATCGGCCCGCAGCTGGGCCTGACCCAGCCCGGCATGACCGTGGTGTGCGGCGACTCGCACACCTCCACGCACGGCGCGTTCGGCGCGCTCGCGTTCGGCATCGGCACCAGCGAGGTCGAGCACGTCCTCGCCACCCAGACCCTGCCGCAGATCCAGCCGAAGACGATGGCCGTCACCGTGAACGGCGACCTGCCCGAGGGCGTCACCGCCAAGGACCTGATCCTGGCGATCATCGCCCGGATCGGCACCGGCGGCGGCCAGGGCCACATCATCGAGTACCGCGGCGACGCGATCCGCTCCCTGTCGATGGAAGGCCGCATGACGGTCTGCAACATGTCCATCGAGGCCGGCGCCCGCGCCGGGATGATCGCCCCCGACGAGACCACGTTCGCCTACCTCAAGGGCCGCCCGAACGCCCCGCAGGGCGAGGACTGGGACAAGGCCGTCGAGTACTGGACCTCCCTGCGCACCGACGACGACGCGGTCTTCGACAAGGAGGTCGTGATCGACGCGGCCGAGCTGACCCCGTTCGTCACCTGGGGCACCAACCCCGGCCAGGGCCTGCCGCTCGGCGAGTCCGTGCCCGACCCCGCGACCATCGACGACCCGGTCAAGCGGCAGAACGCCGAGCGCGCCCTGGAGTACATGGGCCTCACCGCCGGGACGCCGCTCCGCGACATCGCCGTCGACACCGTCTTCGTCGGCTCCTGCACCAACGGCCGCATCGAGGACCTCCGCGCCGTCGCGGGCGTGCTGAAGGGCCGCAAGGTCGCCGACGGCGTCCGGATGCTGGTCGTGCCCGGCTCCATGAAGGTCAAGAAGCAGGCCGAGGAGGAGGGCCTCGACCAGGTCATCTCCGCCTCCGGCGCCGAATGGCGCGAGGCCGGCTGCTCGATGTGCCTGGCGATGAACCCCGACAAGCTCACCCCCGGCGAGCGCAGCGCCTCCACGTCCAACCGCAACTTCGAGGGCCGGCAGGGCCCCGGCGGCCGCACCCACCTCGTGTCGCCCGCCGTCGCCGCCGCCACCGCCGTCACCGGCCGCCTGGCCGCTCCCGCCGACCTCTGAGGAGACCCGAGCCATGGAAGCCTTCACCACCTACACCGGACGCGCCGTCCCGCTGCGGCGCAGCAACGTCGACACCGACCAGATCATCCCCGCCGTCTGGCTCAAGCAGGTCAGCCGCACCGGATTCGACAAGGGCCTGTTCTCCGCCTGGCGCGAGGACCCCGACTTCGTGCTGAACCAGCCGCAGTACCAGGGCGCCGGCATCCTCGTCGCCGGCCCCGACTTCGGCACCGGCTCGTCCCGCGAGCACGCCGTCTGGGCCCTCCAGCAGTACGGCTTCCGCGTCGTGATCGCGCCGCGCTTCGGCGACATCTTCCGCAACAACTCCACCAAGATGGGGCTGCTGCCGGTCGTCCTCACCGGCGAGCAGGTCGAGGCCCTGCAGAGCGCCGCCGAGAAGGACCCCGCCCTGGAGATCACCGTCGACCTCGAGAAGCGCGAGGTCCGCTGGGGCGCCGACACCGCCGCCTTCGAGATCGACGACTACACCCGCTGGCGGCTCATGGAGGGCCTCGACGACATCGGCCTGACCCTCCGCCACGGCGACGCCATCAACGACTACGAGGCCGCCCGGCCGACCTGGCTGCCGGTCACGGTGTAGCCCAGGGGGGACGACCCCCTGGAACCCCCCGTCACGACGGACGGGGTGGTTTGGGCCCCCCGGGGGGGGGCGGGGGGGGGAAAGCCGGGGGCGCGGGGGGGGGGGCGGGCGCG
>NZ_JBEPCJ010000026.1:0-98195 GCF_040299565.1 Spirillospora sp. NPDC000708 | reverse complement strand
CCCGGGGGGCCCCCCCCCCGGCACCCCCGCCCCCCGCGGCTGGGGTTTTTCCCCCCCCCCCTCGGCCTCCGGGCCCAAAACCCCCCGTCCGTCGTCGGGCATGCCCGCTCCGCTCGCTGCGCTCGCTCCGCGTGCCTGCCCGTGATGGTGGCCGGGCTTCAAACCCCCCGGCTGGGCTTCGAGTCTTCGGGCTGGGGTTCGAACCTTCGGGCTGGGGTTCGAGTCTTCGGGTTGGGCTTCGAACACCCGGGTTGGGCTTCAAAACCCTCGGGTCTGGCTTTGGACACCCGGGCCTGGGGGCGGGTTCCGGGGGGGTCGGGGGACCCCGGGGCGGGGGTCGCGTAGCCTCGCGCGGGACAATTCTTCGCAGGGGACGAAGACGCCCGAGCGTTGGGGGGCTTGTGTGAACGCCACGCCGTGGAGCGGGCCGGAGTGGGACGACCCGGCGCTGACCCGGCTCGCCCGGCAGCTGCGCGACGCGCACCGGGCCGTGGCGCCGCTGCCGCCGCAGACCCGGCAGCGGCTCATCCGCCACCTCCTGGCGATCACGGATCTGGCGAAAAGGGACTCCGACCTGGCCGCCCGCAGGCTGGAGGCGTTCCTGGCCGATTTCCACGAGGCGCCCGACGTCCGTTAGCGTGCGCAGTGGCCGGATCCGGTCCGGTCACCCGGCGAGACGGGGGCGAGGCCGACAAAAACGCCAGCGACACGGCAACTTCTGCGTGCAGGTGATTGTGTCCATGCTGAGGGTCCCTTAGTTTCGTTCGGGCAAGGGGGGAACTAGAGGAGTAACCCATGAACAAGCGTGAGCTGGTCGACGCCATCTCTGACCGGCTGGGCAGCAAGAAGGCCGCAGCCGAGGCCGTCGACGCGATCCTGGAGGCGATCCAATCCGCCGTCGCCAAGGGCGACAAGGTGGCGATCACCGGGTTCGGTTCGTTCGAGAAGGCCGACCGGCCTGCCCGTACGGCCCGCAACCCCGCAACGGGCAAGACCATCGAGGTTCCCGCGACGTCCGTGCCGAAGTTCAAGGCCGGGGCGGACTTCAAGAACCTGGTGGCCGGCAAGAAGTAGCCTCACCGCGGCAGCGCCCGGGACCGTTCCGAACGGTCCCGGGCGCTGCCGTTTCCACGGCCCGTTCAGGTCCCCGGCAACGGGAACGTCGACAGCGTCACCACCGCGACCCGGTCGCCCTCCATCGCCAGGTTCACCCGCTGCCCGAAGCGCAGCAGCCGCAGGCCCCCCGCCGCGAACGCGTCCGCGTCGAACGGCAGCTCCGTCCCGTCGTCCAGCAGCACGCTCCCCGCCCGCGCGGCCGGGTCGAAGTCCTTCACCGTCCCCTGCATGCGGGAACCCTATCCCCGGCCGTGCCCGGCGGACGGCGCGAAATCGGGGAGCAGCGCGGCGACGGCCGCGGTGCGCGGGCCGGTGCCGAGGGCCAGGGCGGCGCGGAGGTCGTCGGGGGTGTCGACGTCGCGCCGGACGCTGTCGGTCCCGGGCAGCAGCAGTTCGCGAGCGCCGCGCGCGCGGTGCGCGGTGCGGGAGTCCCCGCCGAACGCGGGAGAGAAAGGGACCCCGGGACGCGCCGTATAGAGCGTGGTGCCGATGCCCGCCGCGTCCGGGACGAACGCCTCCGGTGCCCGAGCCGCGGCGTCGAGGACCGCGGCGAGCTCGTCCGGCCGCAGGGCGGGCAGATCGGCGGACAGCGCGCCGACGCCCGCGTCCGGGGCGAGGTCGCGGCCGCGCCCCGCGCCGTAGATCAGGGCCGGGTTCAGCCCGGCGTCGGGCTCGTCGGGGACGATCCGGGCGCCGAGCGCGGCCAGCTCCCCGGCGGGGACGGGGTCGTCGGTGACCACTATCACATCGCGGACGCGCGCGCAGCGGAGCGCGGCCGCGACGGTGTCGGCGGCGACCGCCAGGGCGAGCGCCTCGCGGTGCGGCCCCGCCGCCGCCGACATGCGGGTCTTGGCCCTGGCCAGCACCTTGACCGGCACGACGAGCGACCACTCGGGATGAGGCGCGCTGGGCGCTGGGGTAGACATGGCAACTCGACACTATGCGCAGACAACCGCGACACTTGTGGACACCCCGCGTTCACGTCGGGTACGGATGGAGGAGGGACGGGTCATGAGCCACGGGTACTCGCCTGGCTGGCGCAAGCTCACGATCGTCATCCTGCGGCCCCTGCTGTTCGGGCTGCTGAGACGGGACTGGCGCGGCCGGGGCAACGTGCCCAGGACCGGCGGCGTGATCATCGCCGCCAACCACATCTCCGAGTCCGACCCGCTGGCCCTCGCGCACTTCGTCTACGAGGCGGGGCGCTACCCCGTCTACCTGGCCAAGGCCGCGCTGTTCAGCACGCCGATCGTCGGGGCCGCGATGCGCGGCACCGGCCAGATCCCCGTGCACCGCGACCGCGCCGACGCCGCGCTGGCCCTCAAGGACGCCGAGAAGGCGCTGGTGGACGGCGAGTGCCTGATGTTCTACCCGGAGGGCAGCTGCACCCGCGACCCCGAGCTGTGGCCGATGACCGGCCAGACGGGCGTGGCGCGGATGGCGCTGCAGACGGGCGCGAAGGTCGTCCCGGTCGCGACGTGGGGCGCGCACGAGCTGCTGCCGTACAAGAAGGCCGAGCAGCGCGGGCTCGCCGGGAGCCTGAAGAAGGGGTTCCACCCGTTCCCGCGCAAGACGATGAAGGTGATCGCGGGGCCGCCGATCGACCTGTCGAAGTACGAGGGGCTGCCGCTCTCCAAGGAGACGCTGCGCGCGGCCACCGACGAGATCATGGACGTGATCTCCGAGCTGCTCGGCGAGCTGCGCGGCGAGCGGCCGCCCGCCGAGCGCTACGACCACCACCGGGTGCTGGAGGAGCGGCGCCGCGCCGCCAAGGAGGCCGAGGACGCGGCGGCCCGGGACGCGGCGGCCGCCGGGACCGCCGGGACCGCCGGGACCGCCGGGGTGCCCGACCCGGCCGGGCCGGCGGACGGCGCGTCCGACACCACCGAGAAGACGAAGGCGGGTGACTCGTGACCTACCGCACCGCGGTGATGGGCGCCGGGTCCTGGGGGACCACGTTCGCCAAGCTGCTGCACGACGCGGGCGGCGAGGTCGCCCTGTGGGGGCGCCGGCCCGAGCTCGTCGAGTCGATCAACGAGCGGCACGAGAACGCCGACTACCTGCCGGGCGTGGAGCTGCCCGCGGCGATCCGGGCGACCCTCGACCCGGCCGAGGCGCTGGACGGCGCCGACTTCGTGGCGCTCGCCGTCCCGGCGCAGAGCCTGCGCGACAACCTCTCCGGCTGGGTGCCGCTGCTGCCGCCCGGAGCCGTCCTGGTCAGCCTGATGAAGGGCGTCGAGCTCGGCACCACCCGGCGGATGTCGGAGGTCGTCCGCGAGGTCGCCGACGTCCCGGAGGAGCGGGTCGCGGTGTTCAGCGGGCCGAACGTGGCGCGCGAGATCGCGACCGGCGAGCCGAGCGCGGCGGTCGCCGCCTGCGTGGACGAGCAGGCCGCGGTGGGGCTGCAGGCCGCCACCATGACCCCCTATTTCCGCGTCTACACCTCCACCGACGTGATCGGCGTGGAGCTGGGCGGGGCGATCAAGAACGTCGTCGCGCTGTGCGTCGGGATGTCGGTCGGGCTCGGGTTCGGGTCCAACACCCAGGCGGTGCTGATGACCCGCGGGCTCGCCGAGATCACCCGGCTCGGGATCGCGCTCGGCGCCGACGAGCACACCTTCGCGGGGCTCGCCGGGATGGGCGACCTCGCCGCGTCCTGCATGTCGCCGCTGGCGCGGAACCGGACGTTCGGCGAGAACCTCGGCCGCGGGATGACGCTGGAGCAGGTCGTCGCCGCCACCAAGCAGACCGCCGAGGGCGTGAAGTCCTCGGAGGCGGTGCTGGAGCTGGCCCGCAAGCACAACGTGGAGATGCCGATCACCGAGGCGGTCGTCTCGGTGCTGTACCACGGCACCCCCATCACGGAGGCGGCGATCTCGCTGATCTCCCGTTCACCGAAGCCGGAACGGTACGGAGTGTGACCCGTGGACGACGCGACGTCGCGTCCGGAGGCCGGGGCACGCCCGGATCGTTCGTGGCAGCACCGTACTGATCACCGGTAGGGTCGGGAATCATGTCCCAGGTTTCCAAGATTCGCGTGGCCGTGGTGTTCGGCGGGCGCAGCTCCGAGCACGCGATCTCCTGCGTCACCGCGGGCGCCGTGATGGCCGCGATCGACCGGGACCGCTACGAGGTGCTGCCGATCGGCATCGCCCGCGACGGCCGCTGGGTGCTCGCGCCCGAGGACCAGCGGCTCGCGATCCAGGACGGCCGCCTGCCCGAGGTGTCCGGCGCGGGCAGCGCCCTCGCGCTGCCGTTCGACCCCGACAGCCGCGGGCTGATGGTCGTCGAGCCCGGCAAGGTCCCCGCCACGCTCGGCGAGGTCGACGTCGTGCTGCCGCTGCTGCACGGCCCGTACGGCGAGGACGGCACGATCCAGGGCATGCTGGACCTGGCGGGCGTCCGGTACGTCGGCGCCGGGGTGCTGGCCAGCGCGGTCGGCATGGACAAGGGCTTCATGAAGCTCGTCTGGCAGGCGCGCGGGCTGCCCGTCGGCCCGTACGTGCTGATCGGCGACCGGGAGTGGCGCCGCGAGCGCAAGCGCAAGCTCGACGAGGTCAAGGAGCAGCTCGGGCTCGCCGCCGGACGGGCGGTGTTCGTCAAGCCGGCCCGCGCCGGGTCCAGCATGGGCATCACCCGGGTCACCGACGAGGCCGACCTGGAGACGGCCGTCGAGACGGCCCGCGAGCACGACCCGAAGGTGATCGTGGAGGCGGCGATCGAGGGCCGCGAGATCGAGTGCGGCGTGCTGCAGGGCGTGGACGACGGCCCGCCGGAGGCGAGCCTGCCCGCCGAGGTGCTGATGGCCGGCGACCACGACTTCTACGACTTCGAGACCAAGTACCTCGACGGCGGCACCCGGATGGCGATCCCGCCGGACCTGCCCGCGGAGGCGATCGACGAGGTCCGGACCATCGCGGCGCAGGCGTTCGAGGCGCTGGACTGCGAGGGCCTCGCCCGCGTCGACTTCTTCCACACCCCGGACGGGCGCTGGATCCTCAACGAGATCAACACGATGCCGGGGTTCACGCCGGCGTCGGCGTTCCCGCAGATGTGGGCCGCGACCGGGCTGGACTACCCGTCGCTCGTCGACCGGCTGATCCAGACCGCGCTGCGGCGCTCCACCGGGCTCCGCTGACCCCGGCGCCCGGCGCCCGGTGCCCGGTGCCCGGCTCCGGAAGCGGGCCGCGGCGCCGCCTTCCGGTTCCCGGTGAAGGCGGTTTGACGTGTCCTTCGCGGCGGTGAAATCCGGCTGAAACGCGCCCCGGCCAGGATCGGGACCGTTCCCGGTCACCGTTCTGGAAGGACGCCCGCCTTGACGCTCTCACCCGTTCCGCCCGCCCCGGCCGCCCCCTTCACGCTGGAGGGGAGGGGGCGGCCGGTCCCCGGGCACGACCGCTGGCATCCCGCCATCCCGGCGGTCGCCGAGGTGATCACCGGTGGGACCGTCCGGATGGAGTGCGCGGCCCGCGAGCCGGGCGAGGACGCGGTGCTGTGCGGCCCGCTCGTGGTCGTCGGCGCGGAGCCCGGCGACGTGATCGTGGTGGACGTCCTCGGCGTGGGGCGCGCCGACGGGGTGTACTGCGCGTCCGGGCATCCGGGCCTCATCGGGTGCGCGCCGCGGTCCGTCCGGGCCACGCCGGAGGGCGACCGGGGCCGGATGCTGCTCGGCGGGGTCCATCCGGCGGCCCGCGCCCGTGTCGCGGCGGAGGCGGTGCGCAGCGCGGACCGCGGCCGGGAGATCGGCGGCTGCGCGATCGCGCCGCTCACCGCCGGGTCCCGGATCCTGCTGCCGGTGCACGTACACGGCGCCAAGCTGTCGGTCGGCGACCTGCACTTCCCGCTGCGCGGCGCCCCCGACTGCGGCGCCTCCGGGCTGCCCGGCTGGATCGACCTGCGGATCAACCTGACCCGGCGGGGCGTCGAGCGGTTCCGGGTGACCGGGCCGATGCTGATGCCCGACCCGTCTCCGCGGATCGCCTAGCCGCGGGCGCGGCCCGCCGTCTCTCCGGACCGCGCCCGCACCGCCCGCCGGACCGGGCCCGCTCCCGCCCGCCGCTTCCGGGCCGCGACCGCGGCGCTAGGCGCGGAACACCTCGCCGCCGTCCACGTTCAGGATCTGCCCGGTGATCCACGCGGCGTCGTCCGACAGCAGGAACAGGCAGGCGCCGACCATGTCCTCGGGCGTGCCCATCCGCTTGAGAGCCATCTTCTGGTCGACGATCTTCTGCGACATGTTGCCGGGGACGACCTTGCGGTTCGCCTCGGTGTCCGTCGGGCCCGGCGCGATCGCGTTGACCCGGATGCCCATGCTGCCGAACTCGTGCGCGAGTTGCTGCGTCAGCCCGTTGATCGCGACCTTGGCCAGCCCGTAGAAGCCGGAGTACTGCCAGGCGGCCGTCGACGACTGGTTCACGATCGACCCGCCGCCTCGCGCCTGCATGTGCGGGTAGCAGGCGCGCGCGCAGAGCAGCGCGCCGTCCATGTTCACCGCCATGAACTTCTTGTAGTAGTCCCAGTCGACGGTGAACAGGAAGTCCAGCTTCATCGTGCCGAAGATGGCCGCGTTGTTCACCAGGTGGTCGATGCCGCCGAACCGCTCCACGGCGGCGGCGGCCATGGCCTCGGTGGACGCCGGGTCCGACACGTCCGTCCGCACGAACAGGCCCTTGATGTCGTCGGCGACGGCCTGGCCGCGCTCGTCGACGTCCGCGATGACGACGGACGCGCCCTCCGCCGCGAGGCCCCGCGCGTACGCCTCGCCGATGCCCTGGGCGGCGCCGGTGACGACCGCGACCCTTCCCTCGAACCTCATGCTCACAGTCCCCTCCGCGCGCGGCCGTCCGGCCGCTGTTTCTGGACAGGTGTCCAGACTACAGTTCAGGACCGTCCGGGGCGCAAGGGCGGATCACCTCGAACCCGGCGTCCATCGCATCGCGAAGATTCGGGGCGGGAGCCCCGAAGCCGGGGCGAAATGATCTAGGGTGAGCGCCGGGGGAGCGGTGGCACTGCAGCGGATCAAGGTCGGGGCCGTCTACGGCGGCGCGCTGCTCGGCCCGCTCGGCGGCGGCGTCGTCTCGCCGATGCTCCCCGAGATCGGCCGGTCCGTGCACGCCTCGGCGGGCGCCGCGGCCGCGTCGCTGACCGCCTACTTCGTGCCGTTCGCGCTGGTCCAGCTGGTGTCCGGGACGCTCGGGGAGCGGTGGGGCCGCCGCCGGACGGTCCGGATCGCCTACCTCGTGTACGCGGCGGGCTCGCTGGTGTGCGCGCTCGCGCCGGCGCTGGGCCTGTTCCTCGGGGCGCGGGCCGCGCTCGGGGCGGCCAACGCGTTCACCTCGCCGCTGCTGCTCGCCGGGCTCGGCGACATCGTCCCGCGCGACCGCCTCGGCCGGGCCGTCGGGGCGTACTCCAGCTGCCAGGCGGCCGGGCAGTCGTTCGCGCCGCTGGTCGGCGGCCTCGCCGCGGCGTCGTCGTGGCGGCTCGGGTTCGTCGTGGTCGCGGGAGCCGCCGTGCTGCTGGCGTTCGCGCCGCCGCCGGGGGACCCGCGCCCGGCCGCGGCGGCACCGCCCTGGCGGCCGCTGCTGAGCCGGCGGATGGGCCTGCTGTCGGCGGCCTCGTTCGTGTCGTACCTCGGCGCGTCCGCGCTGCCGTTCCTCGTGGCGCTGTACGCGCGGGATAAGCTGCACGCCGGCGCGGACCTCACGGGCGTCGCGCTGCTCGGGTTCGGGGTGGCGGGGCTGGCGCTCGGCGCGGTCTGGGGACGCGTCGCCGAGCGCGCCGGGGCACGGCTGTGCGGAGGCGTCGCGGCCGTCGTGACCGGAGGGTTCGTCGCGGTGGTCGGGACGTCCGGCTCCGTGGGCGCGCTCGCCGTGTGGTGGACGCTGGCGGGCGCCGGCGCGTCGATGATGACCGTCGCGCTCCAGAGCCTGACGATGCGGGCGGTGCCGCGGAACCGGGGCGGGGCGCTTTCGGCGGTGTCGGCGTTCCGGTTCGGCGGCGGGGCGGTCGCGCCGCTGGTGTGGCTGCCGGTCTACCACGCCGGCGCGGCGGGCGCCTTCGCGGCGGCCGCGTGCTCGTTGCTGCTGGTCGTCCCGGCCCTCGCGCTCGCCGGCGACCCGGCGGGGTGACGATCCTCACCGGACCGTGCCATTGTTGGGCGCCGGGACCGCCGGTAACTTACTAGACGTCTCGTCAATAGCCCGTCGGCGCGCCGGAGGGAAGCCCATGTCGGTCCAGCGTCCGCCCGTACGGCCCCCGGAGCCGGAGAACATCGTCCTGCAGGCGCGCGACGTCCGGTTCGACTGGTCGGACGTCCCCCTGCACTGGATCCCCCGCGACCCGGTGGCCACCCACCTCATCAACGTCCTGCACATGCTGCTGCCGGCCGGCGAGGAGTGGTTCGTCAAGGTCTTCAAGGAGGCCGTCCCGTACATCCGCGACGACCGGCTCCGCGAGGACGTGCTCGGCTTCATCGGCCAGGAGGCCATGCACGCCGCCTCCCACGACGCCGTCCTCGACCACTTCGTCGAGCAGGGCCTCGACGTGCGGCCGTTCGTCCGGCAGGTCGAGTTCGTCTTCGAGGACCTGCTCGGCGACCGCGGACTGGAGGGCGACCGCAAGCGCGCCTGGCTGTTCGAGCGGATCGCGCTGATCGCCGCGATCGAGCACTTCACCGGCGTCCTCGGCGACTGGATCCTCAACGCGAAGGCGCTGGACGAGGCGGGCGCGGACCCGATGATGCTGGACCTGCTGCGCTGGCACGGCGCCGAGGAGGTCGAGCACAGGCACGTCGCGCACGACCTGTTCATGCACCTCGACGGCTCGTATGCGGCCCGGCTCCGCGCGATGGGCGAGACGATCACCATGCTGGGGGCGCTGTGGCACCGCGGGCACCGCTTCCTGATGGCCCGCGACCCGATCGTCCGGGGCCGGATCAAGGGCGGGCTGCGGCACCTGCGGCGCACCGGCCCGGCCGGCCTCACCCCGGACGGCCGGATGGTCGGCGCGTCCGTGCGGCGCTACCTCAGGCGCACCTACAGCCCGCTGAACGAGGGGTCCACCAGCCAGGCGCTGGCCTACCTCGCCGCGTCCCCGGCGGCCCGGGCGGCCCTGCGATGATCCCGCCCGACCTGCGGGGACGCCGCGACCGCGACCCGTTCTGGGTCGCGGTGAACGCCGCGTTCAACGGCATCCAGCGGTTCCGCGCGCTGCGCGCCCCCGCCCCGCCGGCCGTCCGGCCCGTCGACCGGACGCTGCGCCTGACCGTGCGGGAGGTGCGCCGCGAAGCCGACGACGTCGTCAGCCTGCGGCTCGCCGCCCCCGACGGGCGCGTCCTGCCCCCGTGGCAGCCCGGCGGCCACCTGGACGTGCTGCTCCCGTCCGGGCGCCGCCGCCAGTACTCGCTGTGCGGCGACCCCGCCGACCGGCGCGCCTACCGGATCGCCGTCCGCCGCCTGCCCGACGGGGGCGGCGGATCCGTCGAGATGCACGAGCTGGGGGAGGGCGCGCCGGTCGCCGTCCAGGGACCGCGGAACGCGTTCCCGTTCCTCGCGCACGACCGGTACGTGTTCCTCGCCGGCGGCATCGGCATCACGCCGATCCTGCCGATGGCCGTCGCCGCCGACCGGTTCGGCGCGGACTGGCGCCTGGTCTACACCGGCCGGACCCACACGTCCCTGCCGTTCCTGGACGAGCTGCCCGCCGGCCGCGTGACCGTCCGCACCGACGACGAGCACGGCGTGCCGTCCGCCGCGGACCTGCTCGGCGACGTCCCCGACGGGACCGCCGTGTACTGCTGCGGCCCCGCCCCGATGATCGACGCCGTCCGCGCCGCCGTCGGCCTGAACGCGACCCTGCACTACGAGCGCTTCGCGCCGCCGCCGATCGTCGGCGGGAAGCCGTTCGAGGTGGAGCTGCGCCGCAGCGGCCGCACCCTCGCGGTGCCCGCCGACCGGTCCGCGCTCGACGTGATCAGGGACGAGCTGCCGGACGTGGCCTACTCCTGCCGGCAGGGCTTCTGCGGCACCTGCCGGACCGGCGTGCTGGCCGGCGCCGTGGACGACCGCGCGCCGTCCGACCAGGGCGACGACTCCATGCTGGTCTGCGTCTCGCGCGCCACCGGAGGGCGGATCACCCTCGACCTGTGACCCGGCGGAGGCCACGCCCGCTGCCCGGATATGCCAGGCTTGGGGAAAGTGGTCCCGTCCTGAGGAGAACGTGCCGTGCCGCCAGCCGACCTGCCGGATCGCATCGGCCCCTACCGGGTGGCGGACCGGCTCGGCGAGGGCGGGATGGGGACGGTCTACGTCGGGCTGGACGGGACCGGCCGCAAGGTCGCCATCAAGGTGATCCGCCGCGAGTACGCCGCCGACCGGCAGTACCGGGCGCGGTTCCAGGCGGAGGTCGCGGCGGCGCAGCGCGTCCGCCCCTTCTGCACCGCTCCGGTCCTCGACGCCGACCCGGCGGCCGACCCGCCGTACCTGGTCACCGAGTTCGTCAACGGTCCCAGCCTGGACGCCGCCGTCGCCAAGGACGGCCCGCTGCGCGGCGCCGACCTGGAGGCCGTCGCCGTCGGCATCGCGACCGCGCTCACCGCGATCCACGACGCGGGCGTCGTGCACCGCGACCTCAAGCCCGCGAACGTGCTGCTGTCCACGTTCGGCCCGCGCGTCATCGACTTCGGCATCGCCCGCTCGGTGGACGGGACGCGCCTCACCGCGACCGGCGGCATCGTCGGCACGCCCGCGTTCATGGCGCCCGAGCAGCTCGACGGGCGCGGCGCGACCCCCGCGTCCGACGTGTTCGCGTGGGGCGCGACCGTCGCGTTCGCGGCGCGCGGCGGCCCCTGCTTCGGCGGCGACTCGATCCCCGCGATCATCCACCAGATCGTCAGCGGGGAGCCCGACCTGGGCGGGCTGAGCGGGACGCTGCGGAGCGCGGTCGAGGCGGCGCTGGCGAAGGACCCGGCGCGCCGCCCGTCCGCGCAGGCGCTCCTGGACCGGCTGATCTCCGGCGGCGCGCCCCGGCAGGCGCCCGCCGGCGCTTCGCGGACCGGCATGACGTCGGCGGGGACGCCGGGGCACGCCGCCTCCGCGGGCGGCCCGGCGAGTCCACCGCCCGCACGGCATGCGGGCCTCTCCGCTGCACCGCCCCCTGCTCACGCCTCTACGCCGCCCGCTGCGCACGCCTCCATGCAGCGCCCGGCGCAGGCTCCGACACCCCCGCCCTCCCCGGCGCTCGCGGCGGGCGAGGCGGACGCGCTCGTCGAACGGCAGTACCGGCAGGCCGCGCAGGCGGGCGACCCGTCCGCGATGCGCAACCTCGCGGTGATGCTCGGCATGCAGGGACGCACGGCCGAGGCCGAGTCATGGCAGAAGTACGCCGACGCGGTCGCCGCGCGCCCGGCGCCGTATCCGCAGGGCACCGCGCCCGGCTACGCCCCGGCGACCCAGGCGCCGGGGGCCGCCGCCCGCCCGAACGGGTACGGCAAGCCGTCCTACAACCACGCCTCGATCTACGCGCTGACCTGCGGGCTCGTCGGGCTGATCTCGTGCGGGCTGACGTCCATCCCGGCGATCGTCGCCGGGCACATCGCGTGGGCGCGGGTGCGCCGCTCCCGGCAGCGCGGCCTCGGCTTCGCGATCACCGGGATCGCGCTCGGCTGGCTCATGGTCGCGTTCTGGCTGCTCGTCCTGCTCGGCTGGTCGCTGCCGGACGACACGTCCAGCGGATGACGCCGGGCCGGCCGCGCGTTTAATCCGTTGCGGGCCGTCCGGCGCGGATGGCACCGTAGAACACGTCAGCCCGTCGAAGACGGCGACACGAGACCTCGAGAGGAGGACCGGCCATGGCGATGGAGCAGCTACGACTTCGACTGCCCTCGGCGTCGCACGCCCGCCCCGGCCGGTATCCCCTCTCCTAGAGGCCCCTGGCCGAGCCGCCGCGAGCGACGCCTCGCACAGACCTGCGGCTCTACCCCAACAGGCAGAGGGGCCATCCTCAGATGGTGGACGTTCCGGGTTCGAATCCCGGGAGCCGCACGCACGCCTCCGTAGTCCAACGGTAGAGACAGCGGCATGAGGTGCCGTGTGCTGGGGGTTCGAATCCCTCCGGAGGTACTGGGCGGGCCGTCGGCCCGCGCCCGGGGCGGCGCCGACGCGGGAGAGTCGGGCCTGTCTGTAAAACAGGTGCAATGCTGAGTGGGTTCGAATCCCACCCGCCCCACCGGATCCCCCTCCCGGGGTGCGGTCAGCGCTGGCGCTCGTGGATGTAGAGCACCTTGCGGCCGGCGGGCCCGACGGAGCGGTGGTCGGGCACCGGCAGCTCGTAGCGGACCTTCCGCAGGTGGTCGCCGTACTGCCGGTCGGTGTTGTAGACGGACCGGAACTTCCAGATCGACCTGGCGAAGTTCGTCTGCCCGTGCCACAGGTGGCGGCCCATGATGCCGAGCGTCTGCGCCGCCGCGGCGACGCCGAGGTGCTTGCGGTTCATCACCGACTGCGTCTTCACCAGCTCGCGGTAGAACTCGTACAGCGGCAGGTTCGTCGGCACCACCGCGTGCTGGATGTCGAAGAGCCGGTAGTCGCGCGTCGTCAGCTTGCGGGACTCGGTATGCCAGATCTCCGTGCCGGGATAGGGCGTCATCACGGTGAGGTTGACGATCTCGGGCACCGACAGCGCCCATTCCCGGACGAGTCTGAACTGCCGGGCGTCCCAGGCCGGGTCCACGATCAGGTTGATGGCCACGGTGAGGCCCATCCGGCGCGCGAGTTCGAGGGCCTTGATGTTGGTGTCCGGGCTGGTCCGCTTGCGGTACCGGTCGAGCCCCTCCTCGTCGAGCGCCTCCATGCCGAGGAACATGTAGTTCAGGCCGAGCCGCCGCCACCGCTCGAAGACCTCGGGGTGGCGCAGCAGGACGTCCGCGCGGGTCTCCAGGTAGTACTCCTTGCGGATGCCGCGCCGCTCCACCTCGGCGGCGATCGCGTCGCCGTGCTCGGGCTTGATGAACGCGACGTCGTCCACGATGAACAGGCCGGGCTCGCGGATCGAGGCGATCTCCTCCGCCGCGGCCTCCGCCGACACCTTCCGGTACGTGCGCCCGTAGAACGTCCACGCGCTGCAGAACGAGCAGTCCCACGGGCAGCCGCGGGTGAACTCGATGGACGCGGCCGGGTCCAGGACGCCGATGAAGTACTTGTGGCGGCGCCGGGTCAGGTCGCGGGCCGGACGGGGCGCGTCCAGGCTGTCGAGCAGCAGCGGCACCTTCTTGCAGGTGCCGTCGGCGGTCACGGCGCCCGGCACCTCGCCGAGCCCGCCGTCGCGCGCGGCCTCCAGCAGCAGCGGCGCCGCGACCTCGCCCTCCCCGCGCAGCACCGCGTCCAGCGCCCCGTTCGCCTGGTCGAGGACGTGCTGGGCGATGAACGAGACGCTGTGCCCGCCGGCGAACACGAAGCACTCCGGCAGCCGGCGCTTGACCTCCTTGGCCAGGTCGATCATCTCCGGCACGTTGGCCAGGTAGTTCACCCCGAACCCGACGGCCTCCGGCCGGAACTCGCGCAGCTCGCGGCGCAGGTCGTCGTGGGTGAAGACCTGCAGGTCCAGCAGCCGGACCTGGTGGCCGGCGGTGCGCAGCGCGGCGGCGACCCGCTCGACCCCGAGCGGTTCCAGCCGCAGGAAGATCTCCGAGTACATCAGTCCGCTGGGATGGACCAGGAGAGTGCGCATCGGGTTCCCTTCCCAGGCGCGTCGGTCGTTCGCTGTGGTGCCGGAAACGCGGCGCTCCGGACAGCGGACTGTTACCCGTGATAACGGAGAGTTAACGAGTTGCCGGGGCGGCGGGCATTGAACTAATGTCTGGACATGTGTCCGGAGAAGTGTCGACCGAGCCCCCGCGCCGCCGCCTCACGCCGCGGCAGGCCGACACGGTGCGCCGGCTCACCGACGCCGCCGTCGAGGAGGTCCGCGACACCGGCTACGAGGGGCTGACCGTCCGCAACGTCGCCCGCCGCGCGGGCGTGGCGCCGGCCACCGCCTACACCTACTTCGCGTCCAAGAACCACCTGATCACCGAGGTGTTCTGGCGGCGCCTCAGCGCGCTGCCGCCCGTCGAGACCGGCGAGGACCCCGACGTCGCCGGCCGCGTCGAGCGGGTGCTGCGCGAGATCGCGCTGCTGGTCTCCGACGAGCCGGAGCTCGCCGCGGCGTGCACCACCGCGATGCTCGGCACCGACCCCGACGTCCGGGAGCTGCGCGCCCGCGTCGGCGTCGCGATCCGCACCCGGCTGCGGGACGCCCTCGGCGACCACGACGACCCCGCGGTCCTCGGCGCGCTGGAACTCGCCTACTCCGGTGCGCTCCTGCACGCCGGCATGGGCTACACCTCCTACACCCGCATGGCCGACCGGCTCGCCGAGATGGCGCGGCTCATCCTGCCCGGCGGCGACGGCGCCCGCGCGTGACGGGGACGGCCTAGATCTGCCCCTCCGGCTTCGCCGGGATCGTCGCCTTGATCGCCGGGGTCAGCTCGATCAGCACGTCCCCGGCCGGCCGGTACTTCGCCGGGACGGTCACCTCGACGTACGCCTGCCGCCCCACCGCCGTCCAGGTCACCGGACGGTCCACCGGCTGCCCGAACCAGCTGATCCCGTTGATGTCCACCAGCTCCGACGTCTGCCGCAGCGCCGCCGGTATCGGCACGCCGCAGCGCAGCGCGATCGCCGGTGACCCCCACGCCGCCGTCAGCTGCGAATCCGGCTTCGTGTCGCGCAGCGACCGACCGTGCACCTTCGCCGGCAGGCGAAGCCCCTCGCAGAGCCGCTGCGTCGCCGCGTCCGGATGCGGAACCGGGACCTCCACCGCGCCGTCCCCGCACGCGGCCGGCAGCAGCATCAGCGGAGCCAGCAGCAGCGGCGCCCAGCGGAACCGGAGCTCAGATGTGGACAATGGGGCAGGTGAGGGTCCGCGTGATGCCCTCGACCGTCTGGATCTGCGCGACGACGAGCTTGCCCAGCTCGTCCACATTCCGCGCCTCCGCTCGGACGATCACGTCGTAGGGTCCCGTGACGTCCTCCGCCAGGGTCACGCCGGGAACTCCGGAGATGTGCCCCGCGACCTCGGCCGCCTTGCCCACTTCGGTCTGGATGAGGATGTAGGCCTGCACCATCACGTCCTCCCCTGGGCGGAGAATTAGCCGTCGGACGGTCACCGTATCGTGTTAGGCGGCGCCGTGGGCGTTCGGGGGCCGCACAGCCCATTCACGGGCCGGACGAGGCCGGCGGGACACGGGCGCCGGGCGGTGAGAGGGCGGGAACGGGGCGGATGGGCACCATCGGGGAGCTGGGCGAGTTCGGGCTGATCGGCCGGCTGACGCGGCGGCTGCCGCAGGGCCCCGCCGTCCTGCTCGGCCCCGGCGACGACGCCGCGGTCATCGCCGCGCCGGACGGCCGGGTCGCCGCCACCACCGACCTGCTCGTCGAGGGACGGCACTTCCGCCGCGACTGGTCCGGCCCCTATGACATCGGCCGCAAGGCCGCCGCGCAGAACCTCGCCGACGTGGTCGCGATGGGCGCCCGCCCGACCGCGCTGCTCGTCGGCTTCGCGGCGCCGCCGTCCACCGAGACGGCCTGGGCCGAGCGGCTCTACGACGGCCTCGCCGACGAGTGCCGCCGCGCCGGCGCGTCCGTCGCGGGCGGCGACGTGGTCGGCGCCCCCGAGGTCACGCTCGCGATCACCGCGCTCGGCGACCTCGGCGGCGGCGCGCCGCTCACCCGGTCCGGCGCCCGTCCCGGCGACCTCGTCGCGGTGCGCGGCCGGCTCGGGCACGCCTCCGCCGGGCTGGCGCTGCTCGCCGAGGGACGCGACGGGCCCGCCGACCTGCTCGCCGCGCACCGCCGCCCCGAGCCGCCGTACGAGGCGGGCGCCGAGGCGCGGGACGCGGGCGCGACCGCTCTGCTCGACGTGAGCGACGGGCTCGTCCAGGACCTCGGGCACCTCGCCGAGGCGAGCGGGGTGCGGATCGACGTCGACTCCGCGAGACTGGTCGTCCCGGAGTTCCTCGGCCCGGACGGGCTGCGGCACGTGCTCACCGGCGGCGAGGACCACGCGTTCGCCGGCGCATTCCCGCCCGATTCGCCGCCGCCCCCGTCCTGGACGGTGATCGGAACCGTACGGAAAGGTGCGGGAGTGCGCGTCGACGGGCGCGTTCCGGACGCCTCCGGATGGGACCATTTCCGGGGGTGAACGGCCGGTCGACGCCGGGTGTCGACGGGGTGCGCTTTCCCTCATCCGGTAGGCATGTTTGGTACTGGTTTGGTATACATCCTGTGATCGAAGAGGAATGGGATGGGACGACACACCAAGCGCGAGCGACCCGATGACGAGCCCGCGCCGGACGATCCGGCGCCCGCGGGTTCGTTCCTCGGAGCCCCTCCCGGCCCGTCCTACGAGGCCTTCTCCGGCCCGACCGACGACCAGGTGTTCTTCTCCTACGAGCCCTACCCTCCCGCCTCCTCGCCCGGTTCCCCGGCCGGCCCGCCGCCCGCCGCGCAGCGCCAGCACGGCCCCCCGGACCCGCGCCGCTTCGAGCCCTATCCCGGCGACTACCCGGGCGACCTCCCCGCCGCCATGGCCGGCCGCGACGACCGCGTCCCCGGCGCTCCCGCCCCCTCCCTGCCGCCGTCCGGGCCCGCGTCGGGTCCCGCCGTCGACGGCATCGCGCAGCCACCCGCCGCGCCCGCCGCGCCCGCCGCGGACACCGCGGCCTCCCCGCGCTCGACGCGGGCCCGGGTCGCCCGGCTCGTGTCCGCGCTCCCCGTCCCGATGCTGCCGATCGTCGCGCTCGTCATCGCCGTCGGCGTCGTCGCCTACGCGCTGAGCACCCAGCAGATCTCCCTCAACTTCGCCGGCGGCGCCCCCAAGAACCCCGTCGACACCAACCCGCGCGACAGCACGGTCTCCCAGCGCGGGCCGGGCAACCGCGCCAGCCGCGCGAGCCGCCCCGACGGGCTCGTCATCGCCTTCCACGTCGTCTCCCGCACCACCACGGCCTTCCGCGCCACCGGCACCGTCACCAACCAGGGGCAGAAGGCGATCTCCCGCTGGGCGCTCGCGTTCAAGATCCCGAACGTGACGGTGCGCGCGGTCAGCGGCGCCATCGTCGTGAAGACCGGGCAGCTCGCCTACGTCCGCGGCCGCACGGGGCTCGCGCCCGGACGCTCCGCCCAGTTCGTCTTCACCGCGAACGGCACGCCGCGGAAGCCGACCTACTGCGTCATGAACAAGCTGGCCTGCACCATCCTGTGAGCGCCCCCGGCCGGGAGCCGCGCCGCGCGATGGATCGCCATAAAGTGGATGCCATGCAGCAGAACGCGCCCGCGCCCCGCCAGGCCCCGCCCCTCGTGCTCACCATCGCGGGCTCGGACTCCGGCGGCGGCGCCGGGATCCAGGCGGACCTGAAGACGATGCTCGCGCTCGGCGTGCACGGGATGAGCGTCATCGCCGCCGTCACGGCGCAGAACTCCCTCGGCGTCCAGGGCTACTGGGAGCTGCCGGTCGAGGCCGTCCGCGCTCAGCTCGACTCCGTGCTGTCCGACATCGGCGTGCACGCGATCAAGACCGGGATGCTGGCGTCGACCGCGCTCGTCGAGACCGTCGCCGAGGCGCTGGCCGCCTCCGACGCCCCGTCCGTCGTGGACCCGGTCGGCGTCTCCAAGCACGGCGACTCGCTGCTCGCGCCCGACGCCGTCGACGCGGTCCGCTCGGCGCTGCTGCCCGCCGCGACCGTCGTCACCCCGAACCTGTACGAGGTCGAGCAGCTCACCGGCGTCAAGGTGGTGGACGAGGCGGGCCTGCGCGAGGCCGCCGAGGCGGTCAAGGCGCTCGGCCCCCGCTGGGTGCTGATCAAGGGCGGCCACCTTCCCGGCGAGCCCGCCGACCTGCTGTTCGACGGGGAGCACGAGCACCGCTTCACCGCGCCGCGGCACGACAACCGGCACACCCACGGCACCGGCTGCACCCTCGCGTCCGCGATCGCCTCCCACCTCGCGCTCGGCGACGACGTCCCCGCGGCGGTCGGCAAGGCCAAGGAGTACGTCACCGGCGCGATCGCCGCGGGCTTCCCGCTCGGCGCCGGCATCGGCCCCGTCGACCACGGCTGGCGGTGGCGTTAACTCCCAAGCCCGGCCCGAGAGCCTCGCCTCCGGCGTCGCCTCCACCGGTCAGGTCACGCGCTCGCGTGACGGCCGGGCGCTTCTCGTCAAAAGTGTCCGGGCATGCGAAAACCGGCTCACCGGGCTGTCCCGATGAACCGGCTCAGGCTCGCGTCCCGCGGTTCAGACGGTCGGCTTGACGATCTTGCCGGCCTTGATGCAGGAGGTGCAGGCGTTGATCCGCTTGGTGCTGCCGTTCACGACGGCGCGCACGCGCTGGATGTTGGGGTTCCAGCGGCGCGGGGTGCGGCGGTGCGAGTGGGAGACGCGCATGCCGAAACCGGGTCCCTTGCCGCAGACGTCGCAGACGGAAGCCACGGGAAACTCCAAGTGGTGTCGATGCTCTACCGGAGCGCCGCCCGTCGCCGCCTCGGACGGGGCCGGGCATCGTGGGCGCTCACTGATCGCGCCTCGGACGAGGCGCACGGATCAGACTAGCCGAACGGTCCCTGACTAAGCGAATCGAAGCCGCGGTCAGGGCTCTGGCGCCCGGCGGGGAGGGCACTGCAAGATGACCCGATGGTCCTTGATGCGGCGTCGGTGCGGCGGTGGTGCAGGCTCGCGGCGGACGCCCTCGGCCGCACCCGCGGGGAGATCGACGCGCTGAACGTCTTCCCCGTCCCCGACGGCGACACCGGAACGAACCTGCACCTCACCGTCCTCGCGGCGGCGGAAGCGGCGGACGCCCTGCCCTCCGGCGCGTGCGAGGCGGACACGTGGCGAGCGGTCGCGCAGGCCGCGCTGCTGGGCGCGCGGGGCAACTCCGGGGTGATCCTCAGCCAGGTCCTGCGGGGCATGGCCGACGTGCTCGGCTCGCCGCCGGCGCGGACGGGGGGCGAGGCCCTCGCGGAGGCGCTGGAGCACGCGTCGGTGCTGGCCAGGGCGGCGGTCGAGCATCCCGTCGAGGGCACGATCCTGAGCGTGCTGGGCGAGGCGGCGTCGGCGGCGTCGGAGGCGTCCGCGACGGGCATCGAGGGGACGGCCCGCGCGGCGGCGGACGGGGCGCGCCGCGCGCTGCGCCGCACGACCGGGCAGCTCGATGTGCTGGCCCGCAGCGGCGTCGTGGACGCGGGCGCGGCCGGGCTGTGCGTGGTCCTCGACGCGCTCGCCGCCGTGGTCACCGACGAGTACCCCGAGCACTACGAGGTCCCCGCCCGTGCCGCCGGCGCGACGCCGCCGCCGGCCGCGCGCCCCGAACCGCAGGGACCCGGCTACGAGGTCATGTACCTGCTGGACGCGCCGGACGCGGCCGTCCACGACCTGCGGGAGAGGCTCGACGGCCTCGGCGACTCCCTCGTCGTGGTCGGCGGCGACGGCCTGTGGAACGTCCATGTGCACGTCGACGACGCGGGCGCCGCGATCGAGGCGGGCCTGGCCGCCGGGCGCCCGCACCGGATCCGCGTCACCTACCTGCACGCCGCGTCCCCGGACGAGCCGCACCGGCCGCACGCGGGCCGCGCCGTGATCGCGGTGACCGCCGCCGACGGGCTGGCCGCGCTGTTCGAGGAGGCCGGCGCCCGGGTCGTCCGGCGCGAGCCCGGCGCGGTGCCGCCGCTCGCCGTGCTGGCCGAGGCGATCCTCGCGGCCGGTGACGAGGTGGTGGTGCTGCCGAACGAGCCGGAGGTCCTCGCGCTCGCCGAGGCCGCCGCCGAGCGCGCGCGGGACGGCGGCGCGCGCATCGCGGTGGTCCCGGCGAAGGCGTCCGTGCAGGGCCTCGCCGCGCTCGCGGTGCACGACCCGCTGCGCCGCTTCGGCGACGACGTCATCGCGATGACCCGCGCCGCCGGCGCCACCCGGTTCGGGCACCTGGAGGTCGCCGCGCAGGAGGCGGTGACGAGCGTCGGCCTGTGCCGGCCCGGCGACGTCCTCGGCCTGATCGAGGGCGACGTCGCGACGATCGGCGCCGACATCGCGGAGGTCGCGCGGCGCGTCCTGGACCGGATGCTGTCGGGCGGCGGGGAGCTCGTCACCCTGATCGCCGGGCGCAACGCCCCGCCCGGGCTGGCCGAGCGGCTGGAGGACCAGCTGCGCGACGGCCGTCCCGATGTGGAGGTCGCCCTCTACGACGGGGCGCAGCGCCGCTACCCGCTGCTCATCGGAGTCGAGTGATTCGTGTCGCCGCCATGGGCTAGAAAGGGTCCGTGGCGAATCTCGACGAGCCGTTGCGCAAGGTTCTCGGCGACAAGACGGCCAAGGTGCTGGAGAAGGGCCTCGACCTGCACACGGCCGGTGACCTGCTGCACCACTATCCGCGCCGCTACGCCACCCGGGGCGAGCTGACGCCGCTGAACGAGCTGCTCGACGGCGAGCACGTCACCGTCATGGCGGAGGTCGTGAAGGTGCAGGGCCGCTCGCTGACCCGCAGCCCCGGCTACGTCCTGGAGATCACCGTCACCGACGGGACGGGGCAGCTCAAGCTGAGCTTCTTCGGCCGCAAGGGCTCCTACCGCCCGGAGAAGGACCTGTCGCCCGGCACCCGCGGCCTGTTCGCCGGCAAGATCAGCACCTACCGGCCGCGCAGCGGGAACGTGCAGCGGCAGCTCACCCACCCGCAGTACAAGGTCGTCGCGGAGCGGACCGCCGAGCAGGCCGCGCAGGAGTGGGCCGACGAGATCATCCCGATCTACCCGTCGACCAAGGGCCTGGACATCGAGACGATCGGCATGTCGGTCGGGATGGTCCTGGACCAGCTCGACCTGCCCGCCGACCCGATGCCCGAGGCGCTGCTGCGCCGCCGCGGGCTGATCGGCCTCCGCGAGGCGTACGAGGGGATCCACCGGCCGAAGTCCTGGGACGAGCTGACCCGCGCCCGCGCCCGCCTGAAGTGGGACGAGGCGTTCGTCGTGCAGGTCGCGCTGGCGCAGCGCCGGCTCGCGGCCGCCGCCCTCCCGGCGAAGCCGCGCCCGCCGTCGTTCGGCGGCGTCCTCGCCGAGTTCGACGCCCGCCTGCCGTTCGAGCTGACCAAGGGCCAGCGCGAGGTCGGCGACGAGATCGCCGCCGACCTGGCCCTCGAACACCCCATGCACCGCCTCCTCCAGGGCGACGTCGGCGCCGGGAAGGCCCAGCCGATCGACGCCGGCGTGTTGACGCCCGGCGGATTCCGGCCGATGGGCGACCTTCGGGCGGGGGACGAGGTGATCACGCCCGAGGGCGAGGTCACGGTGGTGACGGGCGTGTTCCCGCAAGGCGAACGGGAGGTCTACCGCCTCGTGTTCTCCGACGGGACCTCGGTCGAATGCGATGACGAGCATCTCTGGGCGGTGAAGACCGACACGGGCTGGCACCGCGGGAGTGATCTCAAGGTCCTGACGACGCGCGAACTGCGCCAGGACCTGCTTCGCAAGTCCGGAGTCAGCAAGTGGTACCTGCCCTTGGTCGAGGCGCCCGAGTTGGACGCGCCGATCGCCCGCCCGATCGATCCCTACCTCTTGGGCGTCCTGCTCGGCGATGGGTTCATGAAGTACGGGCGGCTGGCGATATCGACGCAGGACCGGGAGATCGTCGATGCGGTAGGGGAACTGGTGCCCGATGGATGCAGGCTCGTCCAGCGAGCGGATCGTCCACGCGACTGGTCGATTCTCGGTGAGCGTCGCGGTGCGGGAAACCCGGTCATCGCCGCTCTGCGGGACCTGGGCGTCTACGGCAAGGGGGCGCACGACAAGTTCGTTCCGGCCGGCTATCTGAACGCATCGGCGAAAGAGCGGCATGCGCTGTTGCAAGGGCTGCTGGACGCGGACGGGACGTTGCGAGCCGAGGGCAGGGACGTCAGCCTGCTCTCCGCCTCGCGGCGACTGGCGGAGGACGTCGCCTGGCTGACCCGGTCGCTCGGTGGCTACGCCCGGTGCCGTCAGACCATGAAGATGGGCAAGCCCTACTGGACGACGAGCGTCGCACTGCCGAACGCCTTCCCGCCCTTCCGGCTGTCCCGCAAGGCGAGCCGGTTGAGGCCGCGGACGAAGTACGAGCGCAGGCGCAAGGGCATCCGCGCGATCGAGTACGTCGGCCGCAAGGAGGTCCAATGCATCTCCGTCGCCCATCCCGGTCACCTCTACGTGACGGACGGATGGACGCCGACTCACAACACGGTGGTCGCGTTGCGGGCGATGCTGCAGGTGGTGGACGGGGGCGGGCAGGCGGCGCTGCTCGCGCCGACCGAGGTGCTCGCGCAGCAGCACTACCGGTCGATCACCGGGATGCTCGGGGACCTGGCGCAGGCCGGGCAGATCGGCGGCGCCGAGCACGCGACGCGGGTGGCGCTGCTCACCGGGTCGCAGGGCGCGAAGGCGCGCAAGGCGGCGCTGCTGGACGCGGCGTCCGGCACGGCCGGGATCGTCGTCGGCACGCACGCGCTGCTGCAGGAGACCGTGCAGTTCGCGGACCTCGGGCTCGTGGTGGTGGACGAGCAGCACCGGTTCGGCGTCGAGCAGCGGGACGCGCTGCGCGAGAAGGTCGACGGCGGCCGCCCGCACGTGCTGGTGATGACGGCGACGCCGATCCCGCGGACGGTGGCGATGACGGTGTTCGGCGACCTGGAGACGTCGGTGCTGGGCCAGTTGCCCGCGGGCCGCTCGGAGATCCAGACGCACGTGGTGCCGCCGGAGCGGCCGAACTTCCTCGCGCGGACGTGGGAGCGCATCCGGGAGGAGGTCGGGCAGGGCCGACAGGTCTACATCGTCTGCCCGCGCATCGGGGAGAAGGAGGGCGACGAGGGCGACGCCGTCGCCGCCGGCGACGAGGAGGGCCGGCGGTCGCCGCTCGGCATCATGGAGCTGCTGCCGCAGCTGGAGGAGCTGCTGTCCGGGCTGCGGATCGGGGTGCTGCACGGCAAGCTCCACCCGGACGAGAAGGAAGCGGTGATGCGCCGCTTCACCGAGCGGGAGCTGGACGTCCTGCTCGCGACCACGGTCATCGAGGTCGGCGTGGACGTGCCGAACGCGACCGTGATGGTGATCATGGACGCGGACCGGTTCGGCGTGTCCCAGCTGCACCAGCTGCGCGGGCGGGTCGGGCGCGGATCGCTGCACGGGCTGTGCCTTCTGGTGACCGACGCCGAGCCGGGGAGCAAGGCGCGCGAGCGGCTGGACGCGGTGGCCTCGACGACGGACGGGTTCCGGCTGTCGCGGCTCGACCTGGAGCAGCGGCGCGAGGGCGACGTGCTGGGGGCGGCGCAGGCGGGCCGCGCGTCCAGCCTGCGGCTGCTGACGCTGCAGCGCGACGAGGACGTCATCCGCGACGCGCGCGAGGAGGCGACGTCGCTGGTCGAGGCCGATCCGGACCTGTCCGGCCATCCGGGGCTGGCGACCGTGCTGGCGTCGCTGCTGGACGAGGACCGCGCCGGCTTCCTGGAAAAGACGTAATTCCTACCGATTAAGTTGACTTTCAGTCGGATCGCCGCCACGATGGTCGCGTGACCCCGAACTCGGCCCTCGTCGCCCGGCTGCACGTCGACCTGCGGCGCGTGGCCAGCGCCCTGTGTTCCCGTCGCTGATCCCGACCGGGGTCCGGGCGCCCGCCCGGCCCGTCCAGGACCGACGGCTTCCAGGAGGCCACACCATGACGATCACCCGGCTCGACGACGTGGAGGAGTCCCTCCGCGCGACCGACCCCGCGACCCGCGCCGCCGCGGTCACCGCGCTCACCGCCGCCGTCCGCGCGGGCGACGCGCCGCGCGGCGCCGGCGACACCCTCGCCTGGGCGCTCGCCGACGAGGACGGCGACGTCCGCGGCCGCGCCGCCGACGCGCTGCGCCGGCTGCCCGAGCTGTACATCGGCGAGGACGGCATCGGCGCGCTGCGGCTCGCCGCCGCCCGCGGCCGCGACCGCCTCGTCCGCGACACCGCCGCCGAACTGCTCACGATCCTCTCCCGCGGCGCCGGGGAGCTGTACGCGCAGGGCCTGCAGGACGACGAACCGCAGGTCCGGATCCAGGCCGTGCTCGGGCTCGTCGCGCTCGGCGCCGTGCCCGAGGTCGCCGACGCGGCCGACGACCCGTCCCGCGAGGTGCGGGTCGCCGTCGCCGAGGGCCTCGCCCGGCTGTCCGGCCCCGCCGCGCTCACCGCGCTGGAGCACCTGCTCGGCGACCACGACCCCGTCGTCCGGATGGCCGCGCTCGACGCGGCGGCGGAGCTGGGCGTCCCCGGACCGCTGGAGGGGCGCGTCGTCACCTCGACCGCGCACGCCAGCTGGCAGGTGCGGCGCCGCGCCGTGCGGGCGCTCGGCCGGGCCCGCGCCGACGTCGCCGTCCAGCCGCTCGTCCGGGCCCTCGGCGACCGGATCGTGGACGTGCGGCGCGCCGCCGTGCGGGCCCTGGAGCAGTGGGCGGCGGACCGTCCCGAGGTGGTCACGGCGCTCACCGAATCCCTCACCGACCCGGACCCGGGTGTGCGCACCCAGGTCCGCTGGGCGCTCGCGTAGGCGTACGCGGGCCCGCGGGCGGCCCGCTCTCACCTCCACCGCGCCGGTCTCGATGCGGGCGGGACGTTCTGGGGTGGGGCGCCCTGCTCGCTTCAAGACCTGCGCGGGACGGTCGGCGGGCGGTGACCGAGAACTCACGGACGATCACCGACGTCTAACGTGGCACCGGAAGGTAAGGGCCGGACGGTGCCCGCGCGGGTAGGTGTTCCCGTGGCGGTCCACGCGACGGAGGAGGGCCGATGACGCCCGTTGCCCCACTGCGGCCGGACGACCCGGGGCGGCTGGGGCGGTACGAGCTGCTCGGACGGCTCGGCGAGGGCGGGCAGAGCGTCGTCTACCTGGGCCGCCGCGACGACGGCATGCACGGCGCCGTCAAGCTGCTGCGCGCGCAGCTGAGCCGCAGCCCCGAGTGGCGGGCCCGGTTCGAGCGCGAGCTGAAGCTGATCGAGCGGGTCGCCGGGTTCTGCACGGCGCAGGTCGTCGACGCCGACGTGTCCGCCGAGACGCCGTACGTCGTCAGCGAGTACGTGCCGGGCCCGTCGCTGACCGGGCTGGTGACCGAGCGCGGCCCGCGGGCCGGCACCGACCTGGACCGGCTGGCGATCGGCACGGTCACCGCGCTCGCGGCGATCCACCGCGCGGGGATCCTGCACCGCGACTTCAAGCCGTCGAACGTGCTGATGGGGCCGGACGGCCCGCGCGTCATCGACTTCGGCATCGCCCGGCTGATCGGCGACGCGGCGGCGCGGGGCAGCGGCGTCGTCGGGACGCCGTCCTACATGGCGCCCGAGCAGGTGACCGACGCCGAGCTCGGCACCGGCGTCGACATGTTCACCTGGGCCGCGACGATGCTGTTCGCCGCGACGGGCCGGCATCCGTTCGGCAACGACTCGATCTCCGCGGTGTTCCACCGGATCCTGCACTACGAGCCGGACCTGTCGCCCCTGCCGGGGACGCTGCGCGGCTCCGTCGCCGCCTGCCTGGCGAAGGACCCGGCGCGGCGTCCCGAGGCGCAGCAGGTGCTGCTCGACCTGATCGGCCGCGACGTCCCGCCCGCGCCCAGGGACGGCGGCGCGCTGACGACCGGCGCGCAGCTGGCGGGGGACCGGCGCACGCCGCCCCTGCCGGACCGGTTCGGCGCGGCGGGGACCGGACCGGAGCCGCCGACGCCCGACACGGTCCCGCGCCCGGCCCACCGCGTCGGCCGCCGTGCGGCGCTCGCGGCGGTGCCGCTCGTGGTCCTCGCGGGCGGCGGGACGGCCTGGGCGGTGCTGGCGAACGGCTCGCCGGACGCGCCCGCCACGGCGTCCACCGACCAGGCGGCCCCGCCCGCGGCGGCGAGCGCGGCGATCGCGCCGGCCTCGGAGGCGGTCAAGACGGTGCTCAGCTTCGACCACTCCTCGCAAGAAGGAACGTGGCGGCGGCGCACCAGGTGTCGACGCCGCGCTACGGCGCCGACTACGACCGGCAGCTCGCGGCGAGCGGCTACCGCAAGGAGCTCCAGGACAAGAAGGGGTCGGTGACCACCGACGTCGTCGACTCCGCGGTGGTCGGCGCGGCGTCCGGCAGCGTCAGCGTGCTGTCGTTCGTCAAGCGGACGGTGCGCGCCGAGGGCGCGTCGCCGCGCCTGCTGTCGGACCCGATGCGCGCGACGATGGTCAGGCAGGGGAACCGGTGGCTCCTCGACACCCTCTACACGCTCAAGGCGGGGTCGCAGCGCGCCGACACCTCGGGCCTCCCGTGGCCGGGGACGCAGGCGCGCGGGGCCCTCGGCGCCGTCTACCGGGATCCGTCCGTCGCGTCGGGGACGCCGGTGGAGCTGGGCCTGCGCGCGGGCGACGGTCCGCGGGGGCTGACCGCGCTCATCGCCGTCGGCGACTGCAAGGGCGCGTGCACCGACAAGGACCCGGTCTCGTTCCACCGCCTGCTGCTGCGGCGGACGGGCGGAGGGTGGACGGTCGCGTCCTCGCAGCGGCTCTGAAGCCGAAACGGTCCAGGGGCGTCCCGGACGAGGGCGCCCCTGGACCGTGGACGCGGGTCAGGACTCGCGTGCCGCGGCGCGCCTGCGGGTCGCGGCGATCGCCGCGGCCCCGGCCGTGACGGCGGCGAGGCCGAGCGCGGCGATGGGCAGCGCGTCGGTGCCGGTGAACGGCAGGCCCTTCGGCGGGACGTACGCCGACGCGGAGACGCCGGACCCGAGCCCGCCGCCATGCGCGGACGGCAGGTCGGGCAGCAGCGGCGCCGACGGCGGCCCGGGCGGCGCCGGAGACGGGCTCGGCGGGGTGGTGGGGCCCGGGGGCGGCGTCGGCGGCGACGGCGGAAGCGGTGAGGTGGGCGGCGGGGTCGGCGGGCTCGGCGGCGCGGGGGCCTGCTCGCAGCCGCTGCCGACGCAGGCGCCGAGGTTCACGTGCGCCGACACGGGCGTGCCGCCCGCCGGCGCCAGCCCGGCGGCCAGTTCGGCGTTGCCGCTGATGAGCCGCCGTCCCGCCGACAGGGTCGTCCCGGCCTGCACCTTCAGGTTCGTGCCGCCGGCCGGTGTCCTGGCGTTCCCGTCCACGCGGGCGCCCGCGTTGAGCGTGGCGTCGTTGAGGCCGACGCTCGCGCCGGTCCGTACCCGGAGGCCGGCCTCGCCGTCCGGCGTCCTGACGCCCGCGCCCAGGTCGAGACCGGCGCCGGCGGTGTTCGTGCGCTGGTCGTAGGCGAGGGTGGCGTTCAGGTGCAGGTCCAGTACGGGTGCCGCCGGCTTCGCCTTCGCGACCGTCTTGGCCGCCGGCCGAGCGCGCTTCACCTTGTGCACGGCGCTCTTCGCGCGGTGGCGGTGTTCGGCGGGACGAGCCGGCTTCCGGGCCTTCAGCTTGTGGGTTCCCGCCGGCTGCGCGGCGGGCGCGAGCCGGAGGGACGGTCGGTCGGCGGGGGGCCGGGAGGCGTCGGCGTTCGACACGCCGCTCATGGCGGCGAGGCCGAGAACCGTCGCTCCGGCCGTCACCGCGATTCTCCTACCGTGGTGCACAGATGCTCCTGAGGGGGAGGGGGTTGGTCGCACAACCTGCGAGCACGTTGACACGTCACGTAGTCGAAGTGAACGGCGATCCCCGTATTTGGGGACAGGTTCACAACGGTCCCGGTGGTCGTTTGTGCACCTTCCGCAACGACCCGTGCGGTCGATCGAGTCAGGACGGCCCGTCGGAGCCCGCCGCCCGGAGCCCCGGACCGGCGCCCGGCCCCGCGGCACGGCACCCGCGGCGGCGCGGCAGGGCCCCGGATCCTGCGAAACTGGACGGATGACCAGGGTCATCGCGGGGAGCGCGGGCGGACGGCGGCTGGCCGTCCCGGCCGGACGGGACACCAGGCCGACGAGCGACCGGGCGCGGGAGGGCCTGTTCTCCACCGTGCTGGCCCTGCTCGGCCCGCTGGACGGGCTGCGCGTCGCCGACCTGTACGCGGGGTCCGGCGCGGTGGGCCTGGAGGCGCTGTCGCGGGGCGCGGCGCACGCCCTGCTGGTCGAGTCGCACCCGCGGGCGCTGAAGGTGATCCGGCAGAACGCCGCGGCGCTCGGGCTGCCCGGGGCCGTCCCGATGGGGGAGAAGGTGGAGCGGCTCGCCCGCACCGCGCCGGACGAGCCGTACGACCTGGTCTTCGCCGACCCGCCCTACGCCCTCGCCGACGCCGCCGTCACCGGCCTGCTCGAAGACCTGCGCGACCACGGCTGGACGGCCCCGGACGCGCTGGTCGTCGTCGAGCGGTCCGTCCGGGGCCATAACCTGGTCTGGCCGGACGGGTACGAGGGGGAACGCGACCGGCGCTACGGCGAGGCCGTGTTCTGGTACGGCAGAGCGCTCGGCGGCTGAACGCCCCCTGAACGGCCGCCCAGAGTCACCTGGGAGTCGATGGCGATGACGGATCGGGCGTCATGCGCGGGGTAGGGGCCTGGGCATGAGACCGGGGATCGACCGCGCCTTGGCGGCCACATGGGTCGTCGCGCTGGCGATGACGGTCGCGCTGCTCGCCAACATCACCTACGTTCAGGGCTTCCAGGCGCAGGACCTGCGGGACAGCAGCCTCAACGCGCGCCGCCTGCAGAACCGCAACAAGGTCGAGCGCGGTCCCATCGTCGCCGACGGGCAGCGGCTGGCCTGGTCGGAGCTCACCTCGGACGGCAAGACATACCAGCGGCACTACGCCGACAGCAAGGTCTTCTCGCCCATCACGGGATACTTCTCGCCCTTCACCGAGACCGGGCTCGAAGGCGCGGAGAACCACTTCCTGGACGGCAGCGACTCGCGGCTCGCCACCACGAACCTCGTCGACAAGATCATCGGCAAGCACATCCCCGGCGGCACCGTCGAGGCCACGATCAACGTCAAGGCGCAGCGCGCCGCCTACCAGGCGCTCCAGGCCACCGGCGCGCGCCGCGCGGCGGCCGTCGCCATCGACGCCAAGACGGGCGCCGTCCTGGTGATGGCCTCCACACCGTCCTACGACGCCAACGACGTGTCGGTCCTGAGCGGGGACAAGTCGCAGGCGGCCTTCAACAGGCTGAACTCCGAGCCGCTCAAGCCGCTGCTGAACAAGGCCACCGGCGAGGTGTACCCGCCCGGTTCGACGTTCAAGACGATCGTCGCCTCCAGCGCGCTGAGCGCGGGCAAGAGCGAGGACTCGCAGGTCCGCGCCGGGCGCAGCTACCAGGCGCCGGGCGGCGGGCAGCCGATCAACAACGACGCCGGCGACATCGGCGGCGAGTGCGACCAGAACCCGATCCCGCTCATCGACGCCTACGCCCAGTCCTGCAACACGACGTTCGCCTACATGGGCGCGCAGAACCCCGGCAACGCGGCGGTGCACGACCAGGCGGGCGAGTTCGGCTTCGGCTCCCGGATCAAGATCGCGGACGGGATGTCCGCGGCGCCCAGCGCGTTCCCGGAGACCGGCCAGCCGGTGCTCAGCGCGCTCGGCTCGATCGGCCAGGGCAGCACCGTCGCCACCCCGCTGCAGATGGCGCTGGTCGCCGCGGCGGTGCTGAACGACGGGAAGATCATGCAGCCGTACCTGGTGGACAAGCTGCGGGCCGCGGACGGGTCGGTCGTGCAGCGGGCGGACCAGAAGGTGATGGCGCGTCCGCTGACGTCCGACCAGGCGAGCCAGATGCGGGACCTCATGAAGGCCGTCGTGGCGAAGGGCACCGGCAAGCAGCTGCGGGGCACCTCGGTGGCCGGCGGCAAGACCGGCACCGCCGACGTGGAGAACGAGCCCTACAACGACCGGTGGTTCATCGGCTTCGGGCCCGCCAGCGACCCGAGGTACGCGGTCGCGGTCATGACGGAGAAGAAGGGCTACGGCATCGAGTCCGGCCCGATCGCCGCGAAGATCTTCGACGCGCTCGGCGGCTGACCGGCGGCGACCGGCGGCCGACCTGCGGCCGACCTGCGGCGGGCACCGAGCAGCCCGGGTGAAAGCGGGCCGAACCGGATTTGGTACGTTCGCGCCGCAGGTCAGAAACCGGGACCGAAGGGGTTCGCGCCGTGCGCCGTGTCGTCTGTCCGGGATCGTTCGACCCCGTTACCAACGGGCACCTCGACATCATCAGCCGCGCCTCCCGTCTCTACGACGAGGTGGTCGTGGCCGTCCTGATCAACAAGAACAAGAAGAGCCTGTTCACCGTCGACGAGCGCGCCGACATGATCACGGCCGTGGTCAAGGAGTACGGCAACGTCAAGGTGGACAAGTTCTACGGGCTGACCGTGGACTACTGCAAGGAGCAGGACATCCCGGTGATCGTCCGCGGGCTGCGGGCGGTCAGCGACTACGAGTACGAGCTGCAGATGGCCCAGATGAACCACCGCATCGCGGGCGTGGAGACGCTGTTCATGGCCACCAACCCCGAGTACGCCTTCCTGTCCTCCAGCCTGATGAAGGAGGTCGTGAAGTTCGGCGGCGACATCTCCGGCCTCGTCCCCGACCTCGTGCACGACCGCCTCGTGGAACGGCTGCAGCAGCAGACCTGACCGGCGCCCCGAGCGGAGTCGCCCGCCGCGGCGCCGGCCCGGGCGGCGCTGGTGGGAGGGGCGCGAGTTGGGGCATCGGCCGGTGTTCGGTACCCTGGGACATCGGCCATTACGGCGGCCGCAGTTCGCCATGCCTCACGAAAGCAGGACTCCGCTGACTCGCCTCGATCCCAACGCCCCGCTCGTGCTCGACACCCGAGCTCTCAGCAGGCAACCCGGGTCGTCGCGGGAGATGCGCCTGTCCGTGCCGGCTCCGGAGAACTTCGGCGTCGAGATGGTGGGCGTCCCCGAGGGCGCCGCGATCGAGCTGGACCTCCGGCTCGAGGCGGTGCTGGAAGGGGTGCTCGTCACGGGCACGGCGACCGTCCCCCTGGAGGGGGAGTGCGCCCGCTGCCTGGACCCGATCGCCTCGACCTTCGAGGCGGACTTCCAGGAGCTCTTCGTCTATCCTGACACCCGCTCCGGCGGGAACGCCGACGACGACGAGCTCCGACTCGAGGACGATCTGATCGACCTCGAACCGGTGCTCCGGGACGCGGTGCTGCTCGCGCTGCCGCTCTCGCCGCTGTGCCGGGACGACTGTCCCGGCCTGTGCGCGGAGTGCGGCGCACGGCTGGCGGACGACCCGGACCACCACCATGACGTCGCCGACCCGCGCTGGGCGGCGCTGCAGGACCTCGCCGGCGAACTGTCGCCGGAGCCTCCCGAGGGGGGACGCGGGGACTCCGGTCCCCGTGGATCAGTCGACCAACAAGGAAAGCAGGAGGGCTGACGTGGCCGTCCCGAAGCGGAAGAAGTCGCGCAGCAACACGCGGCACCGGCGCTCGCAGTGGAAGGCCACCGCGCCGACCCTCGTCGAGTGCCCGACGTGCCGTGACAAGAAGCTGCCCCACACCGCGTGCGCGACGTGCGGCACCTACGACCGGCGGCAGGTCATCGCCCCGTCGGCCTGAGCCTTTTCGCATCCCCGGGGGGCGGATCCGCCCGTGCGCGCCGAACGGCGCGGGCGGGCGCCCGCCCCTCGCGGACGCGCGGCAACCCGACCACCCCGGCGCGTGACGTCGGCGTGGTGAGCGGCGCGGACCCTGCGCCCGGAGCCGTGGTGCACGCCGGGATCATCCGAACCGGCGCGCACCTCGTCTTCGCGGACGGCGTCCTTCCGGGGCGACCCGGACGCGTCGTGCTTGCTCGCCGTCGCGGCCTCCCCGGCCGCCGCGCCACAGCGGCGACCGCGCCCTGCGCGGTGCCCGGCCTCCAAGGAGGGCCTGTGAGCAAGAAGTCGTCCGAACCCGCTCCCGACCGCGCGGAACTGAGCGCCGCCCTCGGCGTCGAGGTCACCGCCGACCTGCTCGAGCGGGCGCTGACGCACCGCTCGTACGCCTACGAGAACGGCGGCCTGCCCACCAACGAGCGGCTGGAGTTCCTCGGGGACTCGGTGCTCGGCCTGGTCGTCACCGACACCCTGTTCCGGGGCCACCCGGACCTGCCCGAGGGGCAGCTGGCCAAGCTGCGCGCCGCGGTGGTGAACATGCGGGCGCTGGCGGGCGTCGCGCGCGCCCTCGGCGTCGGCGCGCACATCCGGCTCGGCCGGGGCGAGGAGGGCACCGGAGGCCGCGACAAGGCCTCGATCCTCGCCGACACCCTGGAGGCGCTGATCGGCGCCGTCTACCTGGACCGCGGGCTGGACGAGGCGTCCGCGCTCGTGCACCGGCTCTTCGACGCGCTGATCGCCCGCTCGGCGGGCCTCGGCGCCGGCCTCGACTGGAAGACCTCGCTGCAGGAGCTGACCGCGGTCGAGGAACTGGGCGTCCCCGAGTACCACGTCGCCGAGAGCGGCCCCGACCACCAGAAGACGTTCCGGGCGTCGGTGCGGGTCGGCGGGGCGACCTACGGGTCCGGTGAGGGCCGCAGCAAGAAGGAGGCCGAGCAGCACGCCGCCGAGGCCGCCTGGAACGCGATCCGCGAGATCGTCGTCCAGCGGGAGGCGACCGAGCAGGCCGGGCGAACGGGCCAGGCGGGCGCCGTCGCGGAGCCGGAGAACCGGCCGCAGCCCCAGCCGCAGGCAGGGCCGAAGGGATCGCGCTCGGCCGGGCTCGCCGGTGCCTGAGCTCCCCGAGGTCGAGGTCGTCCGGCGCGGGCTGGAGCGGTGGACGGCAGGCCGGACGATCGCGTCGGCCGAGGTGCTGCACCCGCGGTCGGTCCGCCGCCATGAGGCCGGCCCTGCCGACTTCGCCGGGCGGCTCGCCGCCCGGACCGTGCTCGCCCCGCGCCGCCGCGGCAAGTACATGTGGCTGCCACTGCGCGCCGAGGCGGAGGGCGACCCGGGCGAGGCGCTGCTCGCGCACCTCGGGATGAGCGGGCAGCTGCTCGTCGGCGAGCCGGACCGGGAGCGCGAGAAGCACCTGCGGGTCCGGATGGTGTTCGACGACGGCGGCCACGACCTGCGCTTCGTCGACCAGCGGACGTTCGGCCACCTGATGGTGACCGACCTCGTGCCGGACGCGTTCGACGCCGCCGCGCTCGTCCCCGAGCCGATCGCGCACATCGCCGCCGACCCGCTGGAGGACGCGTTCGACGCGGAGGCGTTCTACCGCGCGCTGCGCCGCCGCAAGACGGGCATCAAGCGGGCGCTGCTCGACCAGTCCCTCATCAGCGGGGTCGGCAACATCTACGCCGACGAGGCGCTGTGGCGGGCGAGGCTGCACTGGGCGCGGCCGACCGAGACGATGACCCGCGCGGAGGCCGCGCGCGTGCTGGAGGCCGCCAGGGAGGTCATGGGCGCCGCCCTGGCCGTCGGCGGCACCTCGTTCGACAGCCTCTACGTCAACGTCAACGGTGAGAGCGGCTACTTCGAGCGGTCCCTGGAGGCGTACGGGCGCCGCGGCGAGCCGTGCGGCCGCTGCGGGACGCCGATCCGCCGCGACGAGTTCATGAACCGCTCGTCCTACAGTTGCCCGGTGTGCCAGCCCAAGCCCCGCCGAGCGCGGTATTAGGCTTCCCAGGTTCGGGAAAGAGGGGGCCGGGAAGGGCGCGATGGGGGACGTGGAGCAGGAGACGGTGCGGCTGACCGCGTGGGTGCGGGGCCGGGTGCAGGGCGTGGGCTTCCGCTGGTGGGTGCGGGCGCGCGCGCTGGAACTGGGCCTGGTCGGCAGCGCGACGAACCTGAGCGACGGCCGCGTGGAGGTCGTGGCGGAGGGGACCCGCGAGGACTGCGAGCGGCTGCTGGAGCTGCTGGAGGCCGATCCGCTCGACGGCCCGCCGCAGGTCGCGGGCCCGCCGGACCGGCCGGGGAAGGTGACCGGCGTGACGCGGCGGTGGAGCGAGCCGCGCGGCGAGGCCGCCGGTTTCCTGGAACGGTGACCGGGTAGGGGGTTCCGGTTTTTACCTGCTAAACTAGTAGAGGAAGGTTGTTACCGGCCTGTGATGTGCGTCTTGACCAGGACACCGGCCGGTGCGACTCTAGACGATACGCGCACCGACTTCAGATGCTTCTCGTGCGCGATCCCTGCTGGTTACTCAGCGTGGAGGACCCTTAGTCATGGCGAAGGCTCTACTCGGCCACGTCGGCGGTCCCGACCCCCGGATGGTCGCGGAGATGCGGCGCCTGCAGCAGCGCGTACGGGACCTGGAAGCCGAGCTCGTACGGCTCCAGGCGGAGAACGACGCGCTTGCGACGGCGACCGACGACGACGTGATGTCGCTCGCGGTGAAGGATCGTGAGCCGGCGCTGACCTGATCGGCGCCTTTTTCTCGAAGTGGACAGGGGACGCCGTCATCAGGCGTCCCTTCTGTTTTGCCCATGCCACCCGGTGACGGGCGTCACGGCGTGCCGCCGGGCGGTCGGACTCCGGTCAAACCTTCGTAGGGTTTTGGTCTGACCGAGTTCGGGGCCTTTGCGGCCATTCGCCGTATTAACGGGCCTACGTCCGGCGTTCCGGGCCGTGCCCCGAATCCGCCTCCCATCCGTGCGGGTGCCGTGCTCGCACCGCCCGCGGCCGGTATCGTTCGTTCGGATTCCCGGAGCCGGCAGCGCAGGAGGAGGACGGCGGGCGCGTGTACCTGAAGACCCTGACGCTGCGCGGCTTCAAGTCCTTCGCGTCCTCCACGACGCTGAAGTTCGAGCCGGGCATCACCGCCGTCGTCGGCCCCAACGGGTCGGGCAAGTCCAACGTGGTGGACGCGCTGGCCTGGGTGATGGGCGAGCAGGGCGCCAAGTCGCTGCGCGGCGGCAAGATGGAGGACGTCATCTTCGCCGGCACGGCGAACCGGGCGCCGCTCGGCCGCGCCGAGGTCGTGCTGACGATCGACAACGCCGACGGGGCGCTGCCGATCGACTACACCGAGGTCACCATCAGCCGGCTGATGTTCCGGTCCGGGTCCAGCGAGTACGCCATCAACGGCGACTCGTGCCGGCTGCTGGACATCCAGGAGCTGCTGTCGGACTCCGGCATCGGCCGCGAGATGCACGTCATCATCGGGCAGGGGCAGCTCGACCGCGTCCTGCACTCCGGCCCGGAGGGCCGCCGCGCGGTGATCGAGGAGGCCGCCGGCGTCCTCAAGCACCGCAAGCGCAAGGAGAAGGCGCTGCGGAAGCTGGACGCGATGCAGGCGAACCTCACCCGCGTCCAGGACCTCACCACCGAGCTGCGCCGCCAGCTCAAGCCGCTCGGCAAGCAGGCCGAGATCGCCCGCCGCGCCGCCGTCATCCAGGCCGACCTGCGCGACGCCCGGCTGCGGCTGCTCGCCGACGACCTGGTCACGCTGCGCACCAAGCTGGAGCAGGAGGCCGCCGACGAGGCGGCGATCCGGGAGCGCCGCACCGAGACCGAGCGCGCCCTCGCCGAGGCGCAGGAGCGCGAGGCGGTCCTGGAGGCCGAGGAGGCCGAGCAGGCGCCCAAGCTCGCGCAGGTGCAGGACACCTGGTTCCGGCTGTCGGCGCTGAAGGAGCGGCTGCGCGGCGTCGCCGACCTCGCCGCCGAGCGGAACCGCAACGCCTCCGAAGCCCGCGAGGAGGAGCGCCGCGGGCGCGACCCCGAGGACATGGAGCGCGAGGCCGCCGAGATCCGCGAGCAGGAGGAGATGCTCCGCGCCGCGCTCGACGAGGCGCAGGACGGGCTGGCCGACGCGGTCGAGCAGCGCACCGGGGCCGAGGAGGCGCTCGCCGCCGAGGAGCGCCGGCTGCAGGCCGCCGCCCGCGCCGCCGCCGACCGCCGCGAGGAGCTGGCGCGGCTGCGCGGCCGCGTCGAGGCGCTGCGCAGCAAGGCGCAGGCGGGCCGCTCGGAGATCGGCCGGCTCGCGGACGCCCGGGCCGAGGCCGAGCAGCGCGCCGAGACCGCGCAGGCCGAGTTCGAGGCCTTCGAGGCCGAGGTCGTCGAGGACCCGGCGCTCGCCGCCGAGCACGAGATGGCGCAGGAGGCGCTCGCCACCGCGAAGGACGCCGCCGAGGCCGCCCGCGCCGCCGTCGACGAGCCGCGCCGCGCGCTGAAGGAGGCGCGCTCCGCCGTCGCAGCCGCGCGGACCGCCGACCAGGCCGCGCAGAAGAAGGTCACCGCGCTGCAGGCGCGGATCGAGGCGCTGAACCTGACCCTCGCCAGCGCCGCCGACGGCGGCGAGGCGCTGCTCGCGGCCGGCGCCGACGGGTCGGTCGACGGCGTGCTCGGCACGGTCGCCTCGCTGCTGACCGTCCGCCCGGGCTACGAGACGGCGGTGGCCGCCGCGCTGGGCGACGCCGCGCAGGCCATCGCGGTCGGGTCGCTCGACACCGCCGAGGCGGCGCTGACGCTGCTGCGGTCCCGCGACGCGGGCCGCGCCGGCCTGCTCGTCGGCGGGGGAGACCCCGACCGGTCCGAACGCGTGCCCGGCGTCGACTACGCGGCCGACGCGGTGACCGTGCCCGGCGCGGTGCGTCCCGCGCTGGAGCACCTGCTGCGCGGCGTCGCCGTCGTCGACGACGTCCCCGCCGCCGCCGCGCTCGTCCGCCGCGAGCCCGCGCTGCGCGCCGTCACCCGCGACGGCGACCTCGTCGGCGCGCACTGGGCGCAGGGCGGCGCCGCCGGAGGCGGGCAGAGCCTGCTGCAGATGCGCGCCGCCCTCGACCAGGCCACCGAGGACCTCGCCGCGGCCGAGACCGCCGCCGCGGCCGCCGCGGAGGGGCTCACCGCGTCGGCGGAGGCCGAGCAGTCCGCGCAAGCGGCGCTGGACGCGGCGCAGGCCGCCGCGAACCAGGCCCAGACCGGGGTGAACCAGGCGCAGTCCGACCTCGACCGGGTCCGCGCGCGGCTCCGCGAGTTCGACGCGCAGGCCGCGCAGGAGGCCAAGCGCGCCGCCCGGCTGGAGGCCGACGTCCGTGCCGCGCGCGGCGAGGCCGAACGGCTCACCAAGGCCCTCGACGCGGCGAACGAGTCGCTGGAGCGCGACACCGAGGCCGCCGAGGAGCTGGCGCTGCGGCTCGCCGAGTCGGAGGAGGCCGCCGAGGTCGCCGACGAGGCCGGGCACGACACCGACGCCCGCGACGAGCTCGCCGAGCGCTGCCGGGTGCTGCGCTCGTCGGAGATGGAGGCGCGGCTGGCCGTCCGCACCGCCGAGGAGCGCGTCCAGGCCATCACCGGCCGCGCCGACGCGCTGGAGCGCGGCGCCCGCCGCGAGCGCGAGGAGCGCGCCCGCGCCGCCGAGCGCCGCGCCCGCCGCGAGCTCCAGGCGAGGACCGCCAAGGCCGTCCTCAAGGGCGCGCGCACCGCGCTGGACCGGATCGAGCTGTCGCTGGCCGCGGCCGTCCGCCGGCGGGAGGCCGCCGAGCAGGCCAAGGCGGCCCGCGAGGCCGAGCTGAAGGTCGTCCGCACCCAGGTCCGGGAGCTGTCGGGCACGCTGGAGCGGCTCGTCAACGTCGTGCACGGCAACGAGGTCGCGCGCGCCGAGCAGCGGCTCCGCCTCGAACAGCTGGAGCAGCGCGCGCTGGAGGAGTTCGGCCTGGAGACCGAGTCCCTCGTCAACGAGTACGGTCCCGACCAGCCCGTCCCGCCCGACCCCGACCAGGGCGAGGACGCGCGGCCCGCCCCGTACGTGCGGGCCGTCCAGGAGAAGCGCGCCAAGGCCGCCGAGCGCCAGCTCAACCAGCTCGGCAAGGTCAACCCGCTCGCGCTGGAGGAGTTCGCGGCGCTGGAGGAGCGGCACGCGTTCCTCACCTCGCAGCTCGACGACCTGAAGAAGACGCAGCGGGAGCTGCTCGCCCTGGTCAAGGAGGTCGACGACCGGGTGCAGCAGGTGTTCGCCGCCGCCTACGACGACACGGCCCGCGAGTTCGAGCGGATCTTCGCGCGGCTGTTCCCCGGCGGCGAGGGCAGCCTGTCGCTCACCGAGCCGGAGGACATGCTCGCCACCGGCGTCGAGGTCGCGGCGCGCCCGCCCGGCAAGAAGGTGAAGCGGCTGTCGCTGCTGTCGGGCGGCGAGCGGTCGCTGGTGGCGATCGCGTTCCTGGTCGCGGTGTTCAAGGCCCGGCCGTCGCCGTTCTACGTGCTCGACGAGGTCGAGGCCGCGCTGGACGACACCAACACCCAGCGGCTGATCACCGTGTTCGAGGAGCTGCGCGAGTCGTCCCAGCTCATCGTGATCACCCACCAGAAGCGCACCATGGAGGGCGCCGATGCCCTCTACGGCGTCAGCATGCGCGGCGACGGCGTCACCCAGGTCGTGAGCCAGCGGCTCCGCGAGCAGGAACCCGCCTGACCAGTCATTCGCCCGCGAAATTGGACCATTCCAATTGGTCTATCGGTGTAGACCGCCGTCTCGTTGCGTGGACGTTCCGGATGTTCACCCGAAATATTTCGCGTCCGAATAGCGCATTGCCGTCGCCGCATTTTCCCCGGTGACGGGTGAATGGTGCCGGCGGTGTGCACCGACCGTGATCCCGCGGCGACGCTGACGGGCTTGTGCCCGCCCGGTGGTTCCACTAGTCATGTGCCCCGTGGTTCTCCGGCTCCCCTCCCGGACACCCCGCCCGGGCTCGGCGAACCGCTGGAGAGGACACCCGTGGACCCGCAGAAACTCAAGGACAATTTCGCGCAGGTGGGAGCGAACGGCATTGTCGTCGCCGAATATTTCTACGCCGATCTGTTCGCCCGGGAACCGCAGCTCAGAAGCATGTTCCCGGCCGCGATGAGCAAGCAGCACGAGGTGCTGCTCGGCGCGCTGTCGCACATCGTGTCGACGGTCGACGACACCGATACACTCGTCCCGTTCCTTCAGGATCTCGGCCGCCGGCACCACGGATTCGGGGTCGCCGCCGAGCACTACGCCCCCGTCGGCGCCAGCCTGCTGGCGACCCTCGCCCACTTCAGCGGCCCCGACTGGAACGAGGACCTGGAGCGCGACTGGGCCGCCGCCTACGGCCTGGTCGCCCAGGTCATGACGGAGGCCGCCGCCGAGCCCGTCGCCTGACCGCCGCGTGGACGCCCAGCGCCTGAAGGACAACTTCGCCGCCGTCGCCGGGCAGGGCGACGCCGTCGCCCTGTTCTTCTACTCCGACCTGTTCGTGCGCAACCCGCACCTGCGCGACATGTTCCCGATCGGGATGACCGGGCAGCGCGACAAGCTGCTGCGCGCGCTCGGCCAGATCGTCTCCAAGGTCGACGACCTGCCGTCGCTCGTGCCCTTCCTGCAGCAGCTCGGCCGCGACCACCGCCGGTTCGGCATCGTCGCCGAGCACTACCCGCACGTCGGGGCGAGCCTGCTCGCCACGCTCCGGCACTTCTCCGGCCCGGCCTGGAGCGCGGACGTCGAGAGCGACTGGAACGCCGCCTACAGCCTGGTCGCCAAGGTCATGCTGGAGGCCGCCGACGAGGACGCGCTCGCCAGCCCCGCCTGGTGGAACGGCCAGGTCGTCGCGGTGGAGCGGCGCCGCTTCGACATCGCCGTGCTGCGGATCCTGCCGGACCGCCCGCTGCCGTACACGCCGGGGCAGTCCGTCGCGCTGGAGGTGCCGTCGCGGCTGCGGCACTGGCGGTACTACTCGATGGCGAACGCGCCGCGCCCCGACCACACCGTCGACTTCCACGTCCGGCTGGTGGACGGCGGGCCGGTCAGCCCCGTCCTGGTCCGCGCCACCGGCCCCGGCGACCGGGTCCGGATGGGCGCGCCCGTCGGCACGCTCACGCTGGACGAGTCGTCCGGCCGGGACGTGCTGCTCGTCGCGGGCAGCACCGGGCTCGCGCCGCTCAAGGCGATCCTGGAGCAGATCGCCGGCCGTCCCGCGCCGCCGCGCGTGCACCTGTTCTTCGGCGCCCGCGACCGCGACGGCCTGTACGACCTGGAGGACCTGAGCAAGCGCGCCGCCGTGCTGCCGTGGCTGACCGTCGTCCCCGCCGTGTCGGACGAGCCCGCGCCCGACGAGTCCGGCGGGCACGGCTTCTCCGCGCTGCTGGGGTCCGGCGGCGGCCGCGGACCCGGCCCGGAGGGCATCGAGCACGGCGACCTGCCCGACGTGGTGGCCCGGCGCGGCCCCTGGCCCGGCCACGACGCCTACGTGTGCGGGCCGGCGGCGATGACGGAGACCGCCGTCGACCGGCTCATCGCGGCGGGCGTCGCGCGCGACCGCATCCGCCTGGAAACCTTCGCCGACGCACAGAGGTGACCGCAGTGAACTCCCCGAACCTCCCCGTCGTGCCCGACGGCACCCGGCTGACCCCCGGCGAACTGCAGTCGGTGGTGTTCGCGCGGGCCGCCCTCGGCCGCCGCGGCTACGACGAGGACCAGGTCCGCGGCTTCCTGCAGTACGTCGAGCGGGAACTCGTCCAGATCCTCAACCAGAAGGCCGCGCTGGGCGAGGAGGTGAACCGGCTGCGCGCCCAGGCGGGCCGCGGCGCGGGCGGCGTCATGGCCCCCGAGGACGCGCACTTCCAGGCCGTCCGGATCCTCTCGCAGGCCCAGCAGACCGCCGACCTGTACGTCGCGGACGCCGAGCGCTACACCCGCGAGCTGGCGCACGAGGCCCGGCTGCACCGCGAGGCGATCCTGTCCGACGCGAAGGGCCGCGCCGAGCAGATGCTGGAGGACGCGCACCGCAAGGCCGCCGAGGTCGCCGACGCCGCGGTCCGGTCGGTGCCGCCGCCCGCCGCGACGGCGCCGCCCGGACCGGCCGCCCCTGCCGACGAAGGGCGGCGGCACGAGCTGGAGCGCGAGATCGCCTACCTGCGCACCTACAGCGAGGTCTACCGCACCCATCTGCGCTCCTACCTGGAGGCCCTGCTGCGCAACGTCGACGAGTGGGAGAGCTCCGAACGGGCATCGGTACCGGGGGAGACCCCGGGGCCGCCGCTCCGGGGCTGATCGGCACGCCCGCCGGGGGCGTGCCGTTCAGGTGCGGGGCGGGCGCGTGATCGGCGGTGGTTAGGTCCAGCGCCGCCGGTCTGGAAAACTGGGGACGCTATGGAATATGTGATCGTCATCGTCGCGCTGTGCGCGGTCGCGCTGATCGTCGGCGGGGTCACGCTGCTGCGCCGCCCGGTCCGCCGCCGCCGTCCGCCGGTCCCGCCCGCCGAGCGGCCGCCCGCCGAGCAGCACGGCGCGACCGCCGTCGACGAGGCGGAGGCCGCGGCCCCCACCATCGAGCGGGCGCCGCCCACCGAGGCCCCGGCCCCGCCGCCCACCGTCGAGATCGAGCGGCCGCCCCCCGGCGCGGGACGGCTCGTCCGGCTCCGGGCCCGGCTCGCGCGCTCCCAGAACACGTTCGGCAGGACCCTGCTCGGGCTGCTGTCGCGCGACACCCTCGACGACGACGCCTGGGAGGAGATCGAGGACACCCTCATCACCGCCGACATGGGCGCCGCCGTCGCCCGCCAGGTCACCGACGACCTGCGGACCCGGGTGCAGGTGCTCGGCACCCGCAGCCCGGAGGAGGTCCGCGCGCTGCTGAAGGAGGAGCTGGTCAAGCAGATCGGCGCCGACCTGGACCGCTCGCTGCGCACCGAGTCGCACGGCGACCGGCCCGCGGTGCTGATGGTCGTCGGCGTCAACGGCACCGGCAAGACCACCACCTGCGGCAAGCTCGGCCGCGTCCTGGTCGGTGACGGGAGCACCGTGCTGCTCGGCGCCGCCGACACCTTCCGCGCCGCCGCCGCCGACCAGCTGGAGACGTGGGGCTCGCGGGTCGGCGCGCAGGTCGTCCGCAAGGACGAGGGCGCCGACCCCGCCAGCGTCGCCTTCGACGCGGTCAAGCAGGGCATCGACACCCGGGTCGACGTGGTGATCATCGACACCGCGGGCCGGCTGCACACCAAGACCGGGCTGATGGACGAGCTCGGCAAGGTCAAGCGGGTCGTGGAGAAGCAGGCCGAGGTGGACGAGGTCCTGCTCGTCCTGGACGCCACGACCGGGCAGAACGGCATGCAGCAGGCCCGCGTGTTCGCGGAGGTCGTCAACATCACCGGCGTGGTGCTGACCAAGCTGGACGGCACCGCCAAGGGCGGCATCGTGGTCCAGGTGCAGCGCGAGCTGGGCGTCCCGGTGAAGCTGGTCGGGCTGGGCGAGGGCCCGGACGACCTCGCCCCGTTCGAGCCGGAGGCGTTCGTGGACGCGATCCTCGGCGACTGAACGGCACCGCCGCACGGCGCCCCGTGACCCCTTCCGGTCGCGGGGCGCCGTTCTTTCCGGGCGCCGTTTCACCTGGACCGGAGCATGACCCGGGGAAAAGAAAACGGTTGCCGACGGGCGGGTAAGGCGGTGAGGGTTCCGAAACAGCCGTGAAACACGCCGCGGCGGGGTTTCACACTCCGGAAACACGGGCGGCGCGCCCGTGAAACGGCCGCCCAGGAATCTCGGGGCATCCACGTTTCCGGTCGAGGAGGGGCACTCTCCGAGATGAAGATCGATACAGGCGCGACCGCCTGGATGCTGGCGGCAGCGGCGCTGGTGCTGCTCATGACACCCGGGCTCGCCTTCTTCTACGGCGGCATGACGCGGGCGAAGAGCGTCCTCAACATGATGATGATGTCGTTCGGCGCCATCATCAGCGTCACCATCCTCTGGGTCCTCTTCGGGCACTCCATCGCCTTCACCGACAACGGTAGTTCGTTCGTCAACAAGTTCATCGGCGGATTCGACGCCGTCGGGCTGAAGGGCGTCGCGACCCAGGTCTCCGAAGGGCTGCTGAAGGACCAGAGCGACAACATCCCGACCATGGTCTTCTCGATGTTCCAGCTGACGTTCGCGATCATCACGGTCGCGCTCATCAGCGGCGCCATCGCGGACCGTGCCAAGTTCGGCGCCTGGATGACGTTCACCGTCGCCTGGGCGACGCTGGTGTACTTCCCCGTCGCGCACTGGGTGTGGGGCACCGGCTGGCTGAACAAGCTCGGCATCGAGGACTTCGCGGGCGGCACCGTCGTGCACGTCAACGCCGGAGCGGCGGGCCTCGCGCTGGCGTTCGTCCTCGGCAAGCGCCGGGGCTGGCCGAAGGAGCCGATGCGGCCGCACAACCTGCCGTTCGTGCTGCTCGGCGTCGGCCTGCTGTGGTTCGGCTGGTTCGGCTTCAACGCCGGGTCGGAGCTCGCCGTCGACGGCACCACCGGCCTCGCGTTCATGAACACCCAGATCGCCACCGCCGTCGCCGCGGGCGCCTGGGCCCTGGTCGAGAAGCTGCGCGACGGCCACGCCACCACCCTCGGCGTCGCGTCCGGCGCCGTCGCCGGCCTCGTCGCGATCACCCCGGCGTGCGGGTTCGTCGACCCGTGGGCGGCGATCGTCCTCGGCGCCATCGCGGGCGTCGTCTGCGCCTACGCGATCGGCCTGAAGTACAAGCTCGGCTACGACGACTCCCTCGACGTCGTCGGCGTCCACCTGGTCGGCGGCGCGATCGGCGCGCTGTCGCTCGGCTTCCTGGCCGCCTACCCGTTCCTGCCGGGCCAGCACAAGGGCCTGTTCTACGGCGGCGGCGCGCACCAGCTGGGCCTGCAGGCGCTCGGCCCCGTCGTGATCGGCCTGTACTCGTTCGTCATGGCCTGGGTCATCGGAAAGATCATCGACATGACGATCGGGTTCCGGATCTCCGCCGACGACGAGGCCGCCGGGATCGACGTCACCGCGCACGCGGAGACGGCGTACGATCTCGCTCCCGCGGGAGGAGGCGCCTCCCGCGCCGCCGTTACCGGCACCGCGGCACCGCGCGCGGTGTCGCCCGACAAGAAGGTGGAGGCCGACGCGTGAAGCTGATCACCGCCGTCATCAAGCCGTTCAAGCTGGACGAGGTCAAGGCGGCGCTGGAGACCTTCGGGGTCAAGGGGATGACCGTCAGCGAGGCCAGCGGCTACGGCCGCCAGAAGGGCCACACCGAGGTCTACCGCGGCGCCGAGTACAAGGTCGACCTCGTGCCCAAGCTGCGCGTCGAGGTGCTCGTGGACGACGAGGACGCCGACGACATCATCGACGTCATCGTCAAGTCGGCGCGCACCGACAAGATCGGCGACGGCAAGGTCTGGGCGGTCCCCGTGGACACCGTGGTCCGCGTGCGGACCGGCGAGACCGGCTCGGAAGCCCTGTAGGAGCGGTGTGACCCTCGTCCATCCTCCGGCCGGAGACCGGGCTCCCGAGGCCGCCCGCGCCGCCCTCGCGGCGGCGCGGGCCGCCCGCGCCGGCGACCTGGACCGCCGCCTCGCGGCCCTGCTCGCCGCCGCCCTCGACGTCCCCGGCCGGTCGGCGCCCCCCGCCACCCCGCCCTCCGGCACCGTGCCCACCGACGCCGGGCCCTCCGACGCCGCGCCCTCCGACGCCGCCCTCTCACGTGCCGCGTCCTCTGGCGCCGCGTCCTCTGGTGCGGCCTCCTCTGGTGCGGCGCCGTTCGCCGTCCGGGCCTCGGCCGCCGCGCCCGGCACGCCGCCCGCCGATGCCCTGCCCTCCGGCGTCGCGCTCGCGGCCGTCGGCAGCCACGGGCGCCGCGAGCTGACCCCCGGCGGGGACCTCGACCTGGTGCTGCTGCACCGCGGGCGCCCCGACATCGCCGAGATCGCCGACCGCCTCTGGTACCCCATCTGGGACTCCGGCCTGCGCCTCGACCACTCCGTCCGCACCGTCGCGGAGGCCAGGACCGTCGCGCGCGCCGACCTGAAGGCGGCGCTCGGGCTGCTGTCGGTCCGCCGCGTCGCCGGCGACCACACCCTCGTGGACGAGCTGCGCGCCGCCGTCCTCGCCGACTGGCGCGCCGACGCCCGCGTCCGGCTCCCGGAACTGGCCGAGCTGTGCCGGGAGCGCTGGGAGAAGCAGGGCGAACTGGCTTTCCTCCTAGAACCCGACCTCAAGGAGGCCCACGGCGGCCTGCGCGACGTCCACGTCATGCGGGCCGTCGCCGCGTCCTGGATCGCCTCCGCGCCCGACGGGCGGGTCATGGCCGCGCACGACCTCCTCCTCGACATCCGGCACGCCCTGCACGAGTCCACCGGGCGCTCCACCGACCGGCTCGTCCTCCAGGAGCAGGAGGCCGTCGCCCGCGCCGTCGGCCTGCCGGACGCCAACATCCTGCTCAGCGCGATCGCCGAGGCCGCCCGCACGGTCACCTACGCCGCCGACCACCTGTGGCGCCGCGTCGCGCGCAGCACCGGGCCGCGCCGCGCGCCCGTCGAGCGCCGGCCGGTGGGGGACGGCGCCGTCGAGCACGACGGCGAGGTCGTCCTGGCCCGCAACGCCGACCTGAGCGACCCCGCGCTGGTCCTGCGCGTCGCGGCCGCCGCCGCCCAGGCGGGCCTCCCGCTCGCCCCCGCGACCGTCGCGCGCCTCGCCGCCGACGCCGCCCTCCCGGACGCCCCGTGGCCCCCGGAGGCCCGCGGCGCGCTGGTCTCGCTGCTCGGCGCCGGACCCGCCGCCATCGGCGTCTGGGAGGCCCTCGACCAGGCCGGCCTGATCGTCCGGCTGCTGCCCGACTGGGAACGCGTCCGCAACCGCCCGCAGCGCAACCCCGTGCACCGCTTCACCGTCGACCGGCACCTCGTCGAGACCGCCGCCGGCGCCGCCGCCCTCACCCGCGAGGTCGCCCGCCCCGACCTGCTGCTGGTCGGCGCGCTGCTGCACGACATCGGCAAGGGCTGGCCCGGCGACCACTCCACGAGCGGCGCCGTCGTCGCGCACGACCTCGGCGCGGCGCTCGGCTTCCCCGACGGCGACGTCCGGGTCCTGGAGACGGTCGTCCGGCACCACCTCCTGCTGCCCGAGACCGCTACCCGCCGCGACCTCGACGACCCCGTCACCGTCGGCACCGTCACCGCCGCCGTCTCCGCCGTCCCCGGCCGCGAACGCGAGATCCTCGAACTCCTCGCCGCCCTCGCCATCGCCGACGGCACCGCCACCGGCCCCGCCGCGTGGGGTGCCTGGAAGGCCAGGCTCGTCGCCGAACTCGCCCGCCGCGCCGCCGCCGCCCTGTCCGGCGGCACCCCGCCGCCCCCGCCCGTCCTCGGACCCGACCGGCTCGCCCTCGCCCGCCACGACGGCGCCGCCGTCCGCGTCATCGGCTCCCGCATCACCATCGCCGCCCCCGACCGGCCAGGGCTGCTCTGGCGCGCCGCCGGCGTCCTCGCCCTGCACCGCCTCGCCGTCCGCACCGCGCACACCGTCTCGTCTCCGGCCACCGACGCCCGAACCGCCGTCCTCGACTTCACCGCCGTCCCCGAGTACGGCGCCCCGCCCGACCCCGCGGCGCTCGAAGCCGACCTGCGCCGCATGCTCGCCGACCGGCTCGACGTCGCCGACCGGCTCGACCGCCGTGCCCGCTCCGTCCGGATCCGGCCCGGCGCCGCCGTCCCGCCCCCGCGCGTCATGATCGTGGAGGACGCCTCCGACACCGCCACCGTCGTCGAGGTCCGCGCGCACGACCGGCCCGGCCTGCTGTGGCGGATCGGCCAGGCCCTCGGCGCCTGCGGCCTGCACATCCGCGCCGCCCAGGTCGACACGCTGGGAGCCGAGGCCGTGGACGTCTTCTACGTCGTGGACGGGGACGGCGCCCCGATCACCGACACCGCCGCGCTCGCGGCGGTCCGCTCCCAGGTCCTGTCCGCGCTCGCCTGACGGGGACGGTGGCGCCGCCTCCTCTGCCGTCCGCAGTCCCGTATCCGGCGACCGGGCGGGGACCGGCCGGTGACCCTATACGCTGATAGGCGATCCCAGAAGCTTTCCAAGGACGGTCCAGACACGTGTTCGAGACGCTCTCCGACCGGTTGACGACGGTCTTCTCGTCGCTGCGCAGCAAGGGCCGGCTCTCCGAGGCCGACATCAACGCGACGGCCCGCGAGATCCGCATCGCGCTGCTCGAGGCAGACGTCGCGCTGCCCGTGGTCAAGGACTTCATCGCGCAGGTCAAGGAGCGGGCCCGCGGCGCGGAGGTCTCGCAGGCGCTGAACCCGGCGCAGCAGGTCGTCAAGATCGTCAACGAGGAGCTCATCAACATCCTCGGCGGCGAGACCCGCCGGATCCGGTTCGCCAAGACCCCGCCGACCGTGATCATGCTCGCCGGCCTTCAGGGCGCGGGCAAGACCACCCTCGCCGGCAAGCTGGCCCGGTGGCTGAAGGCCGAGGGCCACACCCCGATGCTCGTCGCCGCCGACCTGCAGCGCCCGAACGCCGTCCAGCAGCTCCAGGTCGTCGGCGAGCGCGCCGGCGTCGCGGTCTTCGCGCCCGAGCCGGGCAGCGGCGTCGGCGACCCCGTCGACGTCGCCCGCCGCTCCATCGACCAGGCCCGGCACGCCCAGCACGACATCGTCGTCATCGACACCGCCGGCCGCCTCGGCATCGACGCCGAGATGATGCAGCAGGCCATCGACATCCGCGACGCCGTCAAGCCCGACGACGTGCTGTTCGTCGTCGACGCCATGGTCGGCCAGGACGCCGTCAACACCGCCCAGGCGTTCATGGACGGCGTCGGCTTCGACGGGGTCGTGCTCACCAAGCTCGACGGCGACGCCCGCGGCGGCGCCGCGCTGTCGGTCCGGCACATCACCGGCCGTCCGATCATGTTCGCCTCGACGGGCGAGAAGCTGGAGGACTTCAGCGTCTTCCACCCGGACCGGATGGCCGGCCGCATCCTCGACATGGGCGACATCCTCACCCTGATCGAGCAGGCCGAGCAGGCGTTCGACGCCGAGCAGGCCGAGCGGATGAGCAGCAAGTTCGCCTCGGGCGAGGACTTCACCCTCGAGGACTTCCTCGAGCAGATGATGATGATCCGCAAGCTCGGCCCGATCGGCAACCTGCTCGGGATGATGCCCGGCATGGGGCAGGTCCGCGACCAGATCAGCCAGATCGACGACAAGGACCTGGACCGGATCGCCGCGATCATCCGCTCCATGACCCCGCAGGAGCGCGCCCAGCCGAAGATCATCAACGGCTCCCGGCGGGCCCGCATCGCCAAGGGCTCCGGCGTCGGCGTCGGCGAGGTCAACAGCCTCGTCACCCGGTTCTTCGACGCGCAGAAGATGATGCGGCAGATGGCCGGCGGCATGGGCCTGCCCGGCATGCCCGGAGGCCGCCGCAAGGCGGCCAAGGCCGCGAAGGCCGCCAAGAACAAGAAGGGCAAGCAGCGCAGCGGCGACCCGCGCAAGCGCGCCGGCGGCAAGCAGCCCCAGGAGCAGCAGCCGGCGGCCGGCGGCGCGCCGAAGGGACTGCCGCCCGGCCTCGGCGGCCCCGGCGGCGGCCTGCCCCCGGGCCTCGGCGGCCAGCTGCCCCCCGGCTTCCAGATGCCCGACCTCGGCAAGCTCCAGAACCGCAAGAACAAGTGACCGCGCCCGGCGCACCGCCCTGACGGGACGGTGCGCCGGCCCGCGCACACCCCGCCGCCGCCTCCCGAGCGCCCTCCCGCGCACCCCTCGGCGCCGGGCCATCGGAGCGCCCGAAGGGAAGCGCCGCCCAGCTCAGCGGGGCCTTCGGGGCGGCGTCGCGCGACAGGGCAACACGGCTTCCGCCGATTGCGCGTTCACGGCGACGATCTGGCAGAATGACAGGCTGGAAACCCGGACCCGCGAGGCGCCCTCTCTCGTCCTGCGCGGCCGGAGTCCATCGGGCGGCGGTGAGCCGGTGTTCCCCACCTGGCACGGGCCGCCCACCCTGTAATGAAGTCTGGAGTACACCACACCCGTGGCAGTCAAGATCAAGCTCAAGCGTCTGGGGAAGATCCGGAACCCGCAGTACCGGATCGTCGTCGCCGACGCCCGCACCAAGCGTGACGGGCGGGCCATCGAGGAGATCGGGCTCTACCAGCCCAAGCAGGAGCCGTCGCTCATCCAGATCGACTCCGAGCGCGCGCAGTACTGGCTCGGCGTCGGCGCGCAGCCGACCGAGCCCGTGCTCAACCTGCTGAAGATCACCGGCGACTGGCAGAAGTTCAAGGGCGAGCCCGGCGCCGAGGGCACCCTCAAGGTCGCCGAGCCCAAGGCCGACCGGAAGGCCGCCTTCGAGGCCGCCGTCAAGGAGTCGATGGGCGACGACGCCGCCGAGGCCACCGCCGCCCGCGGCAAGAAGAAGGCCGAGCCGAAGAAGTCCGAGGCGAAGGCCACCGAGACCGACGAAGCCAAGAGCGAGGGCTGACGTGCTCGAAGAAGCGCTCGAGCACCTGGTCCGCGGGATCGTGGAGAACCCGGACGACGTCCGGGTCCGCGCCCGCCGGATCAGGGGCGGCCGGGTCCTGGAGGTGCGCGTGCACCCCGAGGACCTCGGCAAGGTCATCGGCCGCAGCGGTCGTACCGCCAAGGCCCTGCGCACCGTCATCAGCGCCCTTTCCGGGGGCCGGTACGTGCGCGTGGACCTGCTCGACGTCAACGAGGTCCGCTGAGTGAGCCCCTGGCATCGCGCATGCCGGGGCACGCTCGCCCCGGTGGTGGCCGTCCCGGCCGCCGCCGGAAGCGGTACGCCGGCGGGCCTCGCGCCCGCCGGCCCTCGTAGCCTCGCCCTCCGGGGGCGGGGCCGATGAGCGACCCGCTGGTCGTCGGGCGCATCGGCCGCCCGCACGGCGTCCGCGGCGAGGTCACCGTCGACGTCCGCACCGACGACCCGGAAGGCCGGTTCGCCGCCGGCACCCGGATCGAGACCGATCCCGCGTCCACCGGCCCCCTCACCGTTGAACGGGCCCGATGGCACTCGGGACGCCTGCTCCTGCGCTTCGCCGGAATCGACGACCGCGATGCCGCGGAGACCCTCCGCGGCACCTGGCTGGTCGTCGACTCCGGTGACATCCCCCCCTCCGCCGACCCCGACGAGTACCACGACCAGGAACTGATCGGGCTCGCCGTCGTCACCACCGCCGGCGCCGACGTCGGCGAGGTCGCCGGCATCCTGCACCACGGCCAGGACCTGCTGGTCGTGCGCGGCCCCGGCGGCGAGACCCTCGTCCCCTTCGTGGCCGCGCTCGTCCCCGAGGTCGACGTCGCCGGCGGCCGGCTCGTGATCGACCCGCCCCCCGGCCTGCTCGACGGATCATGAAACTCGACATCGTCACGATCTTCCCGGAGTACTTCGCGCCCCTGGAGATCTCCCTGCTCGGCAAGGCCCGCCGCACCGGGCTGCTCGACGTGCACGTGCACGACCTGCGCGACTGGACCCACGACCGCCACCGCACCGTGGACGACACCCCCTACGGCGGCGGCCCCGGCATGGTCATGAAGCCCGAACCCTGGGGCGAGGCCCTCGACGACCTCGCGCCGCCCGGCGCCGCCCCCCGCATGATCATCCCGACGCCCAGCGGCCGCCCGTTCACCCAGGCGCTCGCCGCCGAGTACGCCGCCGAGCCGTGGCTGCTGTTCGCCTGCGGCCGCTACGAGGGCATCGACTCCCGCGTCGCCGAAGACGCCCGCACCCGCATGCCGGTGGACGAGGTCAGCCTCGGCGACTTCGTCCTCGCCGGCGGCGAGGTCGCCGTCCTGGTCATGGTCGAGGCGGTCGGACGCCTCCTGCCCGGCGTCCTCGGCAACGCCGACTCCGTCGCCGACGACTCCTTCGCCCCCGGCGCGATGGAGTCGCTGCTCGAAGGCCCCGTCTACACCAAGCCGCCAGTCTGGCGGGACCGCGCCGTCCCCGACGTCCTGCTGTCCGGCCACCACGGCGCGATCGCCCGCTGGCGCCGCGACGAGGCGCTGCGCCGCACCGCCCGGCACCGCCCCGAACTGCTGCCCCGGCTCGCGTCCGGCGGCCTCGACGAGCATGATCGCCGGGTGCTGCGGGAGGCCGGTTTTCCGGTTGACGCCGAAGATATGGCAGACTAAAGCGTCCGTGCGCTCGTACGCGCGGTACGAAGACCACTCTCCGCGGCGCGACGCCCCCACCGATGTCCCATGGGGCCTCTCGACGCCCGCGTTCGACCAAGAGGAACCGCTGCGATGCACACCCTGATCCAGGAGATCGAGAAGGCCGCCATGCGCGCCGACGTCCCGGACTTCCGTCCGGGCGACACGCTGAAGGTGCACGTGCGCGTCACCGAAGGCAACCGGAGCCGTATCCAGGTCTTCCAGGGCGTGGTGATCCGGCGGCAGGGCGGCGGCGCCCGCGAGACCTTCACCGTCCGGAAGGTCAGCTACAGCGTCGGCGTCGAGCGGACGTTCCCGCTCAACAGCCCCTCGATCGACAAGATCGAGGTCGTCACCCGCGGCGACGTCCGCCGCGCCAAGCTGTACTACCTGCGCAACCTGCGCGGCAAGGCGGCGCGCATCAAGGAGAAGCGCGACTTCTGAGCCCGCTGATCGCCGACGCCCCGGGAACCCGCTGCGGTCTCCGGGGCGTTGCCCGTTTCGGGCTGATACGCGGTCGCGGTGCACGGCGACACGCCCAGCCGACCGGTGCTCGGGGCAGGTCGCCGCTAGGCTTTGTCCCTGATGACTGACGAGGACGATCGGAGAGACGTGCGATCCGAAGCCGAGGGCGCGGTGCCCGATGAAGAGGAGACCGTGACCTCCGCCGAGGAGAAGACGGCCGACGCCTCGGGCGACTCCGCCGACGACGGGAACGGCGGAGACGAGAAGGACTCCGCCGACGACGACGGCGAGAAGAAAAAGAAGAAGCCGGGCTCGTTCTGGAAGGAATTGCCCGTCCTGATCGTCGTCGCGGTCGTCCTCGCCCTCGTCATCAAGGCCTTCGCGGTCCAGGCGTTCTACATCCCGTCCGGTTCGATGGAGAACACCCTCCAGATCGGCGACCGGGTCCTCGTCAACAAGATCGTCTACCACACCCGCGACATCCACCGCGGCGACGTCGTCGTCTTCAACGGCCTCGACTCCTGGGACCCCGAGACCCACATCTCGAAGCCGACCAACCCGTTCTCGAAGGCGCTGCGCGCCGTCGGCACCGCCTTCGGCGTGGCGCCCAACGAGAAGGACTACATCAAGCGCGTCATCGGCGTCCCCGGCGACCACGTCCGCTGCTGCGACGCGCAGGGCCGCGTCACCGTCAACGGCGTCCCCCTGAACGAGAAGTCCTACCTCTACACCGACCCGGTGACCCACGAGCAGAACAAGCCGTCCAACGAGCCGTTCGACGCCTACGTGAAGCCGGGCCAGCTCTGGGTCATGGGCGACCACCGGGAGCTCTCCTACGACTCCCGCTCCCACCGCGGCGACCCCGGCGGCGGGACCATCCCCACCGACCGCGTCATCGGCCGCGCCTTCGTGATCGTCTGGCCGCTGAACCGCATCGACACCCTGCCGATCCCGGACACCTTCAAGCAGGCCGGCTTCAAGACCGCCTCCATGGCGGCCCCTGCCACGCCCATGGCCCTCGGAATCCTCGGCACCCTTCCGATCGCCTACCTGCGCCGCAAACGCCGACGCCCGTAACCGCAGGTACGCGACCCGCCGCGCCGCAGGCCAGCCCGGCGCCCTTTCGTTCCCGGCGCGCCCGCAACCGCCTTGTGGCCGGTCATGGGGGCGGCGTGATCGGGGACATGCCCGGAACAGTGGCATTCGGTGAGCGGCGGGGTGTTCGGGCGACGTACGCTGCGGAGCATGAAGGGTCGTCCACTTCGCTTCACGCCGCGCCGTGACGCGGGGCTGCACGCCTACGAGCGCGCCTTGGAGCACGCCGGGTTCAGTCCCGTGGCGGGCGTCGACGAGGCGGGCCGCGGGGCCTGCGCCGGCCCGCTGGTCGTCGGCGCCGTGATCCTCCAGGGCGGCCGGGGCGGGCGGATCGAGGGCCTCACCGATTCCAAGCTGCTGACGGCGGCGCGCCGCGAGGAGCTGTACGCCGAGATCACCGCGCGGGCGCGGGCGTGGAGCGCGATCGTCGTGCCCTGCCATGACATCGACAGGATCGGCCTGCACCGCTGCAACGTCACCGGCATGCGGCGGGCTCTGGCGGTCCTGGACACCCGTCCCGCCTACGTCCTCAGCGACGGGTTCCCGGTGCCGGGGCTGGAGGCCCCGGGCCTGGCGGTGATCAAAGGCGACCAGGTCGCCGCCTGCGTGGCCGCCGCCTCCATCGTCGCGAAGGTCACCCGGGACCGCATCATGGTGGATCTCCATCAGCGCTACCCCGAGTACGGCTTCGACGTCCACAAGGGATACGTGACGCGCGCGCACGGTGCGGCGCTGGCCGAGCACGGGCCCTGTCCGGAGCATCGGTTCTCCTACGTCAATGTCGGGCGTGCCTTGCGTAACAATGGGGAGATGGCCTTGGGGGAGGAGACCGAAGGGGAGGTCCCCGGCGAGGGCCGTACGGAAGGGGCACGGGCGTGAGCGCCGAGGATCTCGAGAAGTACGAGACCGAGATGGAGCTGCAGCTCTATCGCGAGTACCGCGACGTCGTCGGGCTTTTCACCTACGTCGTCGAGACCGAGCGGAGGTTCTACCTCACCAACTCGGTCGACCTGCAGGTGCGCGGCGCCGACAACGGCGAGACCTACTTCGAGGTCACCATGCAGGACGCCTGGGTCTGGGACATGTACCGCCCCGCGCGCTTCGTCAAGAACGTGCGTGTCGTCACCTTCAAGGACGTCAACGTCGAGGAACTCGCGAAGAGCGACTTCGAACTCCCCTCCGATCAGTGACCCTCGCGCCCACCCCGCCCGCACCCACCACTCAGCGCCCCCACTGACCGTTCGGTGCGTTGGCGGCTCCAGACGCCTGGGGGCTGGGATGGGGGCATGTTGTCTCCTTGGCTGGACGAGTGCGTTAGCGGGGGGATTTGGCGGTCTTGGTGAGGCGCCAGCCGCTCGGGGCCCGTTCTATGAAGCCGGACGCCGCCAGCAGGCCGAGCTTGGCGTTGATGGCGGCCAGGTCCATGCCCGCCTTGGCGGCTAGGACCGCCGGGCCGGTCGCGCCCCGCGCGGGAAAGGCCTCCAGGACGGCGCGGGTGACCGGTTCCAGGCGGTCGCGGGGAAGGACGGGCGTCTGCGGAGGCGGCGCGAGGTCGGCGCCCAGCCGACCGACGGCCTCGATGATCTCCTCGGTGCGGCTCACGAGGACGGTGCCCTCCTGCCGGAGAAGCTGGTGGCAGCCGACCGATGAGCGGGACGTGACCGGCCCCGGCATGGCCATCAGCACGCGGCCGAGCCTGCGGGCCCACGCTGCGGTGTTGAGGGCGCCGCTGCGGGCCTCCGCCTCGACGATCACCGAACCGCGGGAGAGAGCGGCGATCACCCGGTTGCGGACGAGGAAGCGCAGCCGGTGCGGATGGGTGCCGGGCGGCGACTCGCTCACCAGCAGGGACCGGCGTGCCATCTCCGCGAACAGGCCCTCGTTCGAGGCCGGGTAGGGCACGTCCACGCCGTTGGCCAGGACCGCGACCGTGCGGCCGTCGGCGGCCAGGGAGCCGCGGTGGGCGGCGGCGTCGATGCCGAGCGCTCCGCCGGAGACCACTGTCCAGCCGTCGTCGGCGAGCTCGGACGCGAAGTCGGAGGCCATCCGCTGCCCGTACGGGGACGAGGCGCGCGAGCCGACCATGGCGACCGATCTCAGGCAGGCGTGGCGCAGGTCCTCGGGGCCGCGGAGCCAGAGCGCGTAGGGCCGTTCACCACCGAGATCGTCGAGGGTGGTGGGCCATTCCGGTTCCCCGGGGCAGACCAGGCGGCCGCCGAACTGCGCGCAGACGGCCAGGTCGCGGTCGGGTTCGGCGGCGGCCAGGCGGATGCGCCAGTGCTCCAGCCGCTGGATCTCCTTCGGCGCGGTGGGCAGGTCGGCGGGGACGGCGCCAGAACGGATCACGTCTAGCGCCCCTTCGGCGCCGCAGTGCCCGACGATGCGGTTGAGGAACGCGTCGCCGGGTTCGGCGACGGCGGTGAGCGCGGCGCGGGCCGCCCGCTCCGGCGTCATGGGCATCGAGGTCATGACCGCCCCGCGTGCCAGAGCGCCAGGGCGCCGCCGATGTCGTCCGCGTCCGGCTCGTCGTGACCGGCGAGGTCGGCGATCGTCCACGCGACGCGCAGGACGCGGTCGAGGCCGCGTGCGCTGAGCGTTCCGCGTTGCAGCGACTCGTCCACCATCCGCATGGCCTCCGCGGCGGGCGTGAAGCGGCGGCGCAGCTCGGGACCGGGGATCTCCGAGTTCGTTCGCCATGGGGTACCGGTCAGGCGTTTCAGCGTCCGCTCCCTGGCGAGCATGACCCGGTCCGCCACCACCTTGCTGGCCTCGGCGAACTCCAGGTCGTAGCGGAGTTCGGCCTTGGTGGCGGGAGCGAGTTCCAGTTTGAGGTCGATGCGGTCGAGGAGCGGCCCGGTGACGCGGGTGCTGTACTTGCGGCGCACTCCGGGGGCGCAGGAGCAGTCGACCTGCTTGGCGGCGGCGCACGGGCACGGGTTGGCCGCGAGGACGAGGGTGAAGCGGGCGGGGAACCGGGAGGTGCCCTCGGCTCGGCTGATGCGCACCTCGCCCTCTTCGAGGGGCTGGCGCAGGGCGTCGAGGGTCCCCGCCATGAATTCGGGAGCCTCGTCCAGGAACAGGATGCCCCTGTGGGCGAGGGAGACGGCGCCCGGTTGCAGCACCCGGCCCGATCCGCCGCCGACCATGGACGCTCGGCTCGCCGTGTGGTGCGGCGCGTGGAACGGGGGCTGGGTGATCAGGGGCTGGCCGGGAGGGAGCGTCCCCGCGACGGAGTGGATCGCGGTGACCTCCAGCGCCGAGTCGGGCTCCAGCGGCGGCATCAGCGTCGGCAGCCGTTCCGCCAGCATGGTTTTCCCGCAGCCCGGCGGCCCGGTGAAGTACAGGTGGTGCCCGCCGGCGGCGCTGATCTCCAGCGCCCGCCGCGCCTCCGCCTGGCCGCGGACGTCGGCCAGGTCGAGATCGGCCGGGACGTCGAGCCGCCGGATCGCCGACCCGTCGGCCGCCACCGACACGTCGTCGGGCTCCGCCTCCTCGATGGGCGGCGGTTCGTCCCGCAGGATGCAGAGCAGGCCGCGCAGCGTCGCGGCGGAGACCACCTCCACGCCCGGGACGAGCTCGGCCTCGGCGGCGTTCGCCCGCGGGACGACGACGGTGCGGCACCCGTAGTTGGCGGCGGCCAGGACCGCGGGCAGCACGCCCTGGATCGGCCGGAGCCGGCCGTCCAGGCCGAGCTCGCCGATCATCACCAGCCCGGCGCAGGACCGCGCCGGGACGACCTCCGCGGCGGCGAGCAGGGCCACGGCTATGGCGAGGTCGAAGATCGACCCTTTCTTGGGCATGCTCGCGGGGAACAGGGAGACGGTGACGTGCCGGTTGGGCCAGCCGAACCCGAAGTGATGACAACTACGTCAGCGGGGTAACCTCGCTGGCCAGGAAGGCGGGGATCATGGCAGACAAGCGGCGCGCGGTCGGAGCCATCAGGCTCTCAAGCCTCACGGAGGACACGACGTCCCCCGAGCGTCAGAAGACCCTCATCCAGGCATTCGCGGATGCCAACGAGATTGAGATCATCGGTTGGGCTATCGACCTGGACGTATCGGCGGGCATCCCGCCGTGGGACCGTCCCGAACTGGGCCAGTGGCTCAAGCGTCCTGATGAGTTTGAGCTACTGATCTTCGCCAAGCTTGACCGGGCCGTCCGCAGGCTCCGGGACTTCGTTGATCTGGACGAGTGGACCACAGACCACGCGGTTGACCTAGTGGTCCTCGATCCGCCCTTGGACCTCACAACCTCATCCGGCCGCCTCATGGCGCGAGTCCTCGCCATCTTCGCCGAGTTCGAGCGCGAAATGATCGCGCAGCGAACCAAGGAGGGTTACGAAGAGATCTTGCGGCAAGGCCGCTGGCCCGGTGGCCGCGTCCCCTACGGCTACACGAAGACCCAGATTCCAGGCCGCAAGGGTTGGTATCTGGTCATCGACCCTGAACAGGCCGAAGTGATTCGGGGGGTTGTGGACCGGATCATTGGGGGTGCCTCGACCCTGTCTCAGGCGAAGCGGCTCAACGAGGAAGGGATACCGACCGCCAGGGACGGCAAAGGGTGGGCGTACACCGCTCTCTACGACATCCTCAGGTCCCCGAGCCTGCTGGGCCAGCGGAAGACGGCGGACGGGGATGTCGTCCGCCACCCGGACGGGATGCCGGTCCAGTACGCCGACCCGATCCTTACCCGCGCCCAGTGGGAACGCCTACAGGACAAGCTGAAGGACAACGCCCAGAACAAGACGGGGAGCCGCAGCGATGCGGCTCCGCTCCTTCAGGTGGCTTTCTGTGGACGCTGTGAGCGGCCTATGTACCGGCGGGGCGTGAAGAAGGAGAACGCCAAGGGCGAGATGGTTCCGTACTTCTACTACCGGTGCGCGTCGACCAACGACACGACGGTGGAGACGTGCCCGGACAAGCCGTACCGGTCTCACGAGCTTGAGTCGGTGGTGTACGGGGAGTTCCTCGCGAAGCTGGGCAGCATGGAAGTTGAGCGGCGGGTCTACGTGCCGGGGGAGGACCACACGGAAGCCCTGGAAACGGCTCAGGCCGCCTACGACGCCCTCACGACGCAACTCACGATCACCAAGTCCGCCGGTGCGCGGGAGCGCATTACAGCGCAACTCACGGCCCTGGACGAACAGATTGCAGAGCTGGAAACCCTCCCCAACCGTCCGGCCTCATGGCGGTACGAGGGGACCGGCCAGACCTACGGGGAGCTGTGGGAGACGCTGGACGACGCGGAACGGGGCGCCAACCTCCGTGAGGCAGGGGTCAAGGTGATGGTTCGCCGCACGGTGAACGGGACACCAGCCGTGGGGCTGGCCCTCCCGCAGGATCTTGCGGACCGAGTGAAGGCTTGGGCCGCTGCTCGCTGATCTTCCTTCCTTCGACTGAGGGCCCCGGAGTGATCCGGGGCCTTCCTTCATGTTTCGGTCTTTTGGTGAAGCGCGCTCCATCAGCCGCACAGTCACGTATTCTGGTGGACGTGCCCGGGAGAGCGACCCGGGCATGGAACGGTGTCCAGGGGGAATCCAACAGAACCCCACCCGGTGGACAGCGTGACAAGGAGTCCCGGACCGATCTGAGTGTCCGAAGGCTAGGGCAAGGGTTTGCCCGTGGCGGACAGCAAGATAACGACCAGACCGACCCCTGCTCCGGGTGGCAACGGGCTTCGGTTCTGCCAGGGATTACGTAAGTCCTGGTGGAGCTGAGGCACGCCTCTCTCCCCAGGTCTATCGGCCAAAGAGAGAGGACATGCCGGCCGTGGACCCCAGCAAGCGCAAGTTGTGTGTATCGCTCGCGATCTCCCTTGGTTTCAACATCACGTTCGTGATCGTCTTCCTTATTGTGTTCGGCGGCAAAGTGGGAGAGATCATTGCTGCTGCCCTCGGTGTGGGAATTGGAGTCACCGGGGCCATCCTTGGGATCATGACGGCCTACGGTCTCTTTGGCCCTCCCCACCCCCCGAGAAGCTGAGCCCTCCTCTCCAGATCGTCCTTCGAGCTTCAGGTGGAGGTGCGGTCTGCTAAGCTCGCCGACCGGGTGCAGGACGGGTTAACTAGCCTTCCTGTGTCGTTCGCTGCCCTGTCCGAGTTCGGCGGACAATGGGTGTTACCTCCAGCGAACGGGGATGCCGCGCCCTTAGTACAACTGAGACTTCCCTCCAACGTTCCCGGAGTACCCGGGCGGGTTCCGAACAGGGCAGGACTCAGCCCACCAGGTTCTTACCTGGTCGAGCTGAGGCATGCCCGCCCTTCTCGACCGGGAGAAGGGAAGCAAGGAAGTGGACACCCGGACCCGCCTCCTCACCATGGGGCTGATCCTTGCGCTGGCCGTCATCGCGGGCATTGTGGCCGCCCTGCTCAAACAGGCCAGCGGTTCCCCCCTTTCGGACACCGTCCTTTATGGTTTCGCCGCGTTCGGTGGCACGGTCGGGCTCATTCTGCTGGTAGTTGAGGGCTTCAAGCGGTTGTGAAGTACCCGAGCTAGCCCGCCGGCTGTTCCTTCGGTTCCTTCAACCGTCAGAAGCGCCGGCGGGCCGGGCAGACAGAAACCCCCGCCGCCTGGCAAGGGCGGCGGGGGCTCTCACGTCCCGCGGAGCGGCCGGACCTCTGAACGGTGTGGGGCGAGATCACGGGGCCGCGCGGGACGGGTCACCACATCGCGCGATGCCGCCCCCTGTACCGGCGCGGACGGCGGTCCAGCGCGAACGCGAAGATCCCGACTGACAGGAACGCGGCGGACAGGATCGCGGTCCCCCACATGGCGAACGCACTCACTCCGCACCTCCCGCAGGCGGGCCGGACGTCCGTTCGGTCCAGTCAGGCGGCGCGGTCCGCAACACGTCCGCTACCGCGTCTTCACGCTCCACCAGGCGGGCCAGCTCCTCCCGCGTGTCCGCGTAGAGCTGTTTCGACAGACCAGCGAGGCTCTCCCGCGTAGTCAGCGGGCACGCGATGCGGCGCGCGATCGTCCATACCTGGCGTCCCTCGCGCTCGGTGAGGAATGGCAGGGCCCAACGGCCGGACGGTTCCCGGAAGCCCGGAAGGGGGTCGGTGTGCTCGATTCGAGGGATGCCGCTCCCCGGTCCCCTAGAGTCGTTCATTGGGTCGGTCGCCTCCCTGTAGGCGGTCGGTCCTAGACCCCGGGTGACGTGGCGCGTTGCCCGGGGTCGCTTCGTTTCCGCCGCCCACGTTACGCGAGGTTAGGAAGCAAGGGGAAGCTTTGCGCGTGGTTACGCGCCATAGGGAGGCATTGCCCCTGGTCAGGTAGCGTTTAGCGCATGATCGACTTGGAGGGCCCCACACCCCTCTACGTCCAGATTGCCGACGTGATCATGGGACGGATCGCCGACGGCACGTATCCGCCTGGGCGTCGCATCCCCTCCACCGCCGCCATTGCCGACGAGTTCGGGGTATCGCGGCGGACGGCAACGGAATCACTCCGCCTACTTCGCAATCGCAAGGCCGTGTTCGGGGTCCGAGGTCGAGGGACGTTCGTCGCGACGGACGAGAGCCCCCGCCCGTAGGCGGGGGCTCCTTCCTTCACTCAGGCCGTGATGTTGGCGAACTTGCAGGCGGCCAACAGGTCCGAGAGGTCGTCGTCCTCCTCGGGGTCGTCCGTGGGGATCTCCTCCTGTACGGCAACGACTTCACCGGGCTTAGGAGCCGTGTAAACGGGCTCCGGGGCGGCCTGGGCGTCCAGCATCGCCCGGAGGGCATCCACACCACGCATGGCCGGGGCAGGCTTCGGGGTCTCGACCTTGACCGGCTCAGTCTTCCGGGGAGCGTCCAGGAAGGCCCTCAGAGCGGCAACAGCAGAGTGCACGGGGGGCGTGTTCTCCTCAGGCCGGGGGTCCTGTACGTCACCGTTTTCACGTACTCCCGTGGCCCCGTACATGACGGCTTCAAGCTCAGCCACGCTGATCTCACCGGCCGCCCCCTCCGTGGTGTCTTCCTTCGTGGGGAATTCGTCCGCCACGTAGCGGAACACCTCAGCCCGCCGACCGCCCGTGTAGGCACCCCTCCCAACCTTCAGGTGAGGGTCCCCGGCAACGATCATGTCGAGTTCCTCGCGCTTGATGCCGTACCGGCGAAGGATCTCCGATGACGTCCGGCCGTCCTCACCGGCCTCCCGAATCCAGTTCGCGACCCTCACCGGGAGGTCACCGTTAGCGGACTGGGCGTCCGGGAGGACGTGAGTCACGGTGTCCACCATGTAGGTGACCAGAGCTGTAGCGGCGTCCAGGTCCCTCACGTTGATCAGGTCCCGCTTGTCTGCCAGCGCGTACAGCGCGGCGAGACGGAGCATGTAGGCAAGGGCCCGCTCTGCGTACTGGGCCAGAGCCTCAGTCCCGAGCGTGAGAGCCTCCACAACCGGCCTGTGCTTCGACTCAAAGACGTCCTCGACGTCAGCGGGCATCGTCACCTCGGAGACGTTCACGGCGTAGGCCGCCATGTCCCGGAGTTCCCGTGCCAGCGGGACAACGACCTCAGACGGGGTCCGAGCCTGCGAGAGACGGACTCGCTTGGACCTCTCGACGTACACCGGGAAGAACCGGTTGTACGTCCCCCCAGTGGCATCCTTCGTTCCGGAGATGGCACCCCAGTTCTTCGGCTGGACGTGCATCACGAATCCGACGTGAGGCCGCTTGACCGTGATCGAATCGGCCTTAGTGATGTTGGTGACGGTGGAGCCGTCCCAAGCCTTCCGGAAGGCCACGCCAAGCGTCTTGGAGCGCTTGGCAGCGTCGATGAGGTTGTCTCCCTCTTCCTCGACCAGGAAGACGGGCATGGCCACGTCCCCGACGGCCTTCTCTGCCAGCGTGGCCACCAGACCCTCACCGGTCCGAGGGCATCCCTCGACCTGCTGAGTGTCCATGAAGCCCGCGTAGGCCACGTTCAGAACCTGCATGGCGGCCCCGTGGGCAGTGCCCTTCCTGCCTTTGCCCGTGGGGCCCACCAGGACCGGCCAGAAGCCGAGCGGCTGAGACTTGCCGTGGGCCACCTTGACGTCGTGGCCGATCACGGCGGAGAAGGCAGACAGCAGGGTGACCAGCACCCCGACACGGTCACCTTCGGTGTGAGGGTCGATAGCAGCTGAGATCCGGCCGAACGGCCCCGCGTAGGCCGCTCCGGAGACGGTGGGACGGTTGGCAGCGATGCTGCGGGACATGGGACACTCCCTGTGTTGGCCCCTCAGCGCGTGACTTGGCGGTTGTGACGCTGGGGGGCTGGCCTGTTCTCGGGGTCCCCTTGTGGGGACTGCCCGGGGCCCATGAGGGCCGCTGCCCGGTCGAGCCGGGATCACCAAGGAAGCACGGGCTCAACCATTCCGCAACCCGTCCCCGCCATTCCAGCGCTCAAAGAGCTGGGGCTCAGAGAGCAAAAGAGCTGGTCAGCTCAGCAATGGCGATGACTTGAAAAAAGTTGAGACTGAGAGAATGAGCAAGGGCTGAGGGAAGAAAGAACAGGGGACTGGGAGTGAGCAACTCAGTTACAGGCTGTAGAGCGTTCTTTCTTCAGGTGGCAGGCATGGCCACATCTTGCAGGGGTGGGGGGATTCCTTCGTTCCGTCCGTGCGCTGGGGAGGGCAGTTTCCCATCTCGCTGAATGTACGAATCTGGGACAATGAATTTGAGGCGCTTCGGGCCTCAAAGTAGGGATTGACCTGCAAGAAGTTAAAAGTAACAAGATAGTAAAACTGGTCTATAAGTCAGAGGAGATGCAGGGAAGGTGAAAGCCGCCCCGTAGACCCACGACCTTGGCGGGGCGGCCTTCTGATGCCTTCATGCTGTGCCATCATCACACTCGGAATGTGTCCCTCACGTTCGTCGTCCTTGGTCGACTAGGAGATTTTCCGAGCCTCTTTCGGCCTATGCCTTGCTGCCGAGCCCACTCGCTTGGGCGTGGGCCGCCCATTTTGCTCTTCCACTTTCCAGTGGACCGAGAGTCCGATCACTTTTAGTCTGAACGACATCTCGGTGATGCCGCACCGGCGAGCAATCACCGTCGAGGCAATTGCTCCCAAGAGAGCCAGTGCGATGACAACACCGAAGACCCAAACAGACCCCTGACCGATCGCGTCCAGAACGCGACCGACCATATGTGATCTAGACCTCCAGAACCTCTCGGCTCATCGATACCCTTCCTGCTCAACTTTCCGAGAGACCTCAGCGGTCGCGCCTTCCGACGCACGGGAAGCTCGCTCGGTTCCAGGTATAACGAGAGTGATCTAGATCAACGCAAGAAGCCCCCGAGCCAGCCAGGAAGGCCAGCCCGGGGGCTCACTTGCATGAAGTTCTGAAGGATCAGCCGGCGGACTCGGTAGCGACAGTGGCCTTCAGGATGCCGACCGTTGCCTTGGTCTCGTCGAAGGCGTTCGGGTTACCGGTGAGGGTGGCGTCCAGCTCCGGGAACCGCACGACCTTCGCGCCGTAGAGGCTCAGGCCGTCGATCTGGTCCTGGCGGAACTTCTCAACGGGCTGCTGCCGGAAGCCCTCGAACTGGTGGGCCACGGTGAGGAACTCACGCTGTCCGGCGATCATGTCCACACCACTCGGCATGTTGGTGGTGCTGAGGATCGTGAAGCCCGCCAGGCGAGCGACCGTGCCGTTCCGGGTGACACCACCCTCGCCGAACGCCGAAGCGTTGGCGACGGCCTCAGCGCGGACCAGGTATCGCTTCACGCGCGGGGAGACGATGACCCACCGGCCGGAGGTGTCCACGTCGTTCTCATCGAGCTGCTGCATCATGTCGAAGGCAGCTTCAAGGATGACCTCACCCTTCTCCGGAGCGGAGGTCAGGGCGGAGGCGTCAACGGCACCGTAGGCGGTGGCCTTGGCAGCTGCCGCGCCACCAACGAAGGTGTCCATAGACTTGGCGAGGTTCTGAATCGCTCGGCGAACGGCCGGGGTGTTCAGGGCACCGGCCGCCTGAACGGTCTCGATGTCGCCGACGTAGAAGGCGACGTAGTCGGCCTCAGTGATGTCGAGTTCCTGCTTGACGGTCGAAAGCTGCTCGATCGTCATACCGGTCGAGTCGTTGTACTTCCCGACCTCGGGAGTGACAATGCCATTAATGACGACCTTGTCACCGCGGCCCCGAATGTCGCCCTCATAGTTGCGGTTGCTCACAACGTCCGAGGCGAACACAAGCTGAGGGTCAAGGGCCTCCAGGAGGCCCGCATTCCACTCAGCGGGAACGTAGGTGGCGGTGCCGGTATTGGTGTAACTGGGGGCCGGGTCAATGGCCATGTGCTACTTCCTTCCAAAGGGGTTGAACTTGCTACTACGGTTCCGAGCGTCCAGCCGGGAGCCGGTGCGGCCTTCAAAGCCCGCGTTGGGATCGGGCTGGTTACCCGAAGTCTGTGCGCCCACGTGAAGGTCGCTGGCGGACCGTTCGAACCGCTTGACAGAGAACAGCTCTACGAACTGCCTCACGGCATCCCGGTTGGGGAGGCCGTTCTCATCCGCAAGCGCGGACTTGTCAACGAACTGCATGTGTGGCTCGGAAACCTTGGAACCAATCTCGGCCTGTACCGAGCTAAGGGTTTCGTGCAGTAGTCGAGCCTTGAGAGCCTCGACCTCGGCGAGAAGCTCGTTTACACGGCTCTCTGCGTCCTGGTGCTTGGTGGTGAGGTCATCTCGCTCAGCCGTGAGCGAGTCACGCTCAGAGGCCAGCTCAGCTAGCTCGGACTCCCAGTCCCGAGCTGGCTCCTCCTCTTCCTCGAATGAAGAAGAAGGTTCTTCGGCCGGCTCATCACTCGGGATGTCCTCGGTTGAAGGATCTGAAGGAAGTGCCGGCCCCTCGGCCGGGGCCTCCTCTACGGAACCTACTGAAGGAACCTCGACAGGGCCCGCCTCAGCGGGCATGGCCTCAGTCTCCATTTGCAAGCTCTCTAATCACGGCCACGTAGCCCATGTGCTCGGCGTGCTTGCGCCACTTCTTGGCCTGCTTCTCATGCTTGCGGCTCTTTCGCTTCCAGTAGGTCACTTCGGTCTTCAGTCGCTCTAGCTCATTACTCATACGAACTCCATAAATAGAAAAGGCCCCGGAAGGGGCTAGGACCAACAAGCCGGGGAGTTCGCAGGTACCCGGCAAGATCCCAGCCCTTCCGGGGCCGAGGGGTCCCCAGCCTTGCGCCGGTAGACCGAAACTGAGTGCGAACTCTGGTGATGCGCTAGGGGCACCTGCCATTGCGGCAGGTGCCCCCGAGGAGAACACCGACAGGAAGCTTGGTGGCCCTCCTTCGCAGGAGGGCCGGTGAGTTAAGACGAAGTTTCTCCGTCCAGACGCGCGGGAGACCTATTTCCGCGCTTGCCGCTAACTCAAGCGGCGAGTCTCAAAGTCTGTGTGTGGTCTATGAGGTAGCCCGGCCCCGAGGGAGGCCGGGCCTACCTACCGTTCATCCCAGGAAGAAGTACCAACCGACCACTAAGGAGAAACGGAGGGGCGGGAAGCTGAGGAGGAAACCCGCCCTCCAGCTACGTATTACCAAAATTGCTACTGGTGGCAGACCAGAGCCTTAACCCTGGCATCAGGCCACACAGGTTCAGCCGTCGAGTTGAGGTCGTAGACCCGGTGAATCCTCTCGGGCCGGGGCCAGTCATCGAGACTGACCGGCTTACCGTCCAGCATCGACCGTCGCCAATCGTCGCCCGGTACTGGAATCTGTGCGATCGGCGTAGTGGACGGCTTAACGCCCCACCCGCCCAGGTGATCGGGCTTAGGTTCCTCCCACCAGTTCGGGTGAGACTCAAGCCATGTCCGGCTTTCGTCGTCCAGGGCAGCGAACGGGATAGCCACGGTACGGCCCTCAGAGGGTCCCTGAGATGTTCTCCAGCTCTCCTCAGAGCCCTGATACGCCAAAGCCCGCGTCAGGGTGTCAGCGTCACTGTCGCCGCTCGGCACGCGGGCTTTCCTTGGCCGCCTATCGGGCGTCCCGTAGCCACGGACAAGGTTGAGGTCTAGCCGAGAAGTCTCTAGCTTCTCGGCCTGGATCAGGTTCCAGACATCGCCACCACCACCGTCTCCCCACTCGTCAATGTTGGCAAGACCGATTCCCGCCGCATTCGAGATGGCTTTCCGGGCACCGGGGCCCCGGTGCTCAGTCTGGTCCCATAGTGGAGCCTCAGCCCGGTATTCTGGAATATGCTGGCCGGCACGGATGGCGCGCTGTTTCTCACGGGACTTCCCGCGGTTGGATTCCACGCTGCAATGGGGGTGCATCTTGGGAATCCGCCCACGACTTCCCTTGGGTCGATGGATGATCAATTCCTCACGGCAGTGAGAGCACTGCCTTTTTATCGTTCTCACGCCGCCTCCCTCTCGTCGGCCTCCAACGCCTTCATTTCGTTCCAAGCTTCATTGAGGGCCTCTTCATGGGCCCTCCTCCGTTCTTGGGACTGGACGTTGTAGACCGTGTTCGCGGGCACCTCGAATCCGCGCTCGGCTAGGTATTCCTGAACCTCGGCCCGCTTGGCGTCCAGACCCAGAACCTCAAGCGCGTACCGGACACGGGCAGCATCGGACGGCATCGCTGCCAGGAGATCCCTCTCAGTGGGCTCAGGAAGCGCGTCAGGGTCGCTCACTAGCTCCGGAAGGGTCTGGGGTACTTCCCGTACCGGGGACGGCTCTACGGGCGTCTCCGGGGCTATGGGGACCTCCGCCGGGGTCTCCAGGAACCTCATGCGGACGGTGGCAATCAGCCGGTCACTGGTCGCCGCATAGAGCACAGCGGGCATGACGTAGGCGACCATGGCCGGGGCCGACCCAGGAGGGGCGGCGAGAGCGTTCATGCCAACGGACGCACCAACGCAAGCCACGTTGAGCGTCCGCTCTGTGAGGGCCTGCTTTCCGAGGCGGGCCGCCACCAGGCCGAGGAGGGCAAAGACCACCGAGGCAACGTCCAGGCCCAGGGCCTCCAGGTGCACGTCAAGCCCTGGGCCCTTCACCTCCTCAACGAATGCCGCTTGAGCGGCATAGCTGACGTAGCCCATCGCTCCGGCGAGGGCTACTAGCAATGTGCTGGCCGTCCCCAGCAGGACGGCCCCAATCCTGTCCTTGATCTTCACTGCTTACCTTTGCTAGTTGCGGCTGGCGATAGCCAGCACTGTGGTTGTTAGAAAGAAGTAAGTAGCCAGCGGTTGGGTCGCTGGCCTTGAACTGTCAATAGCAAGGGACCGGGCCCGAAAGCCCGGTCCCAATGACTGTCTGTATTGTCTAGAGGCACGTAAGTGGCTCGGAGGATTGCCAGAACAGTGTCATCCTCCGGCCGATGAGTAGAGAGCATGGAGAGAAATCGACGTTTCAGCAGGGAGCAGACTCGATGAGTCCAGCCTCCCAAGTCGATCCGGTCTAAATCACTCTCCCCAGTCCTACGGAACTAGACTGTCAGGATCTGGGCTGGCCCACCACGAGTCGCCCTCTCCACTGCCACCGTGGAAGATCGAACCGTCCGGAGTCTGGATCACGTTGGACACGGAACCAGGCTTGCGGGTGTGGTGCACCGGGCACCATTCCTGGGACTGGCTGACCTTCCCTCGGGACCAGAACTCCCGAGGGAGCCACAGGCAACGCTCCCCACCGCCAGGCAGCAGTAGCCCGGACTCCCGAAGCTTCTTCAGGTTGTTGAACACGGTCGCCCGAGAGACGGGCTTTCGAGACCCGTCGCTAGTGGGCTTTGCCAGCAGGTAACGCAACTCCCCTTCCTCAAACAGAGCATGGCCCGCGTTGTCTGCGCGGCTCATCGCAATCAGCAACATCCGGGAGTCCAGGGAAAGCCTGGATTGAGTGAACCCGACCGTCCCGGAGTAGTCCTGCTGAACCTTGCCGAACATGTCGTTCATGTCTCCTCCTCGATCAGTTGCTGAACGTCAGGACCAGAGCGTCACTCTTGCGATCCCGATAGGTCTTCACCATCTGGTGGTCCGGGTGCTCGTCGGCGAAGGCGCCGACGGCTGCGGCGAGATCGTCAGCCGTAATCCCCACGGGAATGCTGATGTACTTGATATCTCCGGTGCGGACTTCCACGGTCTTCTTCTCCTTCAGTCGGGCGAAGTGCTTGGGGCTGGTCATGTTTCCTCCGGGCACACAGAAGGCCGCCCACAAAGGGACGGCCGGCGCATGGTTCATTCAGTAGGTCATAGTCAGGATGATGAATCCCTCTGCTGCCTCTCCTAGTTCTTCCTCCTCTGCTATCCGGTCCAATGCTTCTTTGAGGTCCCGGAGAACCGGGTCAGGTTCACTCATCGTCTTCGTTCGGATCGAAGAACTTCCTCTCGACCTCACGGAACCCGTTCGCAACCAAGTACCGATCAAAGTCAACGAACTCGTCCCACAGGTCCGCATTGAGGAGGTGGGCCCTGTAGGCGCGGACGGTTTCCCAGAGCATCGTTTCGACGTTGGTTGGTTCGGTCATGGGCTGTGCATCCTCCTTGGCAAACGAAAAGACCCGCACCGTGTTGGTGCGGGTCTGTGGTGGCGAGGGCTGCACAGGGCCTCACCCTATCCCCGTTTTTCGGTAGATCCGCAGGTGGGGCAGTCGGTCGCCCTCTTGGGACGTGAGTTCCTCCGGGCATCCGTCGTCCGTTTAGACGGTCGAGTTACGGTGACCGGCCCGTCACCCTACAAGAGTTAATCAAGACATCGCAGGTCACGACGGGGTTGTCGGGTGCCTTCACCCTATACTCGTTTTTTCGCAGATCCCCAGATCAGACCCTTTATTCTTTGATCTGACGAAAGTCCGAGGGCTGGGCGTTCGCTCGGGTAGCAAGGCGGGCTGCACTGTGAAGTCCCTCGCCCTATACTCGTTTTTTCCATCAGCCCAGGTCAGGCAAGGTTTGCGGTCTGTCTGCTAGTCTTCAGCACTAGTTCGGGTTGGGCCAGTCCTCGCCGGAGTTGAAGATCGCCGCGCGGACGCGGTCGCGCGCCTCGCTGAGCGCGGTGTCGGGCAGCCCGACCAGGTGCAGGCCGGGCACTCCGCTGGTGAGGGCGGCCTCGACGTCCACGACGAAGCCGTCCACCCCCACCAGGGACACCGAGCGGGTCTTGGCGAGCGTCATTCAGCACACCTCCTTCAGATGATCGATCGAGAAGCCGTCGCCCTTGACGACCAGGCCGAGCACGTCCACCCGGACCTGCGCGCCGCCGACGCCGTGCGCGGCGGCCCACCGCCAGGCCAGCCGCCGTAACCGGGACGACTTGGCGGCCGTGATGGCCTCGAGCGGGTCGCCGTACAGGGCCGAGCGGCGGGTCTTCACCTCGCAGACGACGTGGGCGCGGCCGTCGTGCGCCACGATGTCGAGCTCGCCTTCGGGACAGCGCCAGTTGCGGTCCAGCACCGTCCAGCCGAGCCCGGTCAGGTAGGCGGCCGCCGCGTCCTCTCCGCGCCGGCCCAGTTCGATGTGGGCGGTCATGTGCCTCACCTCCGGCCTCCGACGCTGCCGGAGGCCGGATCCGCGAAGCATGAGAACCGGGTTCTGTGGATAACCACCGGCGACATTCGCGGCGATCCGGCGGAAAGCGGCGGTGCGTGCTTGCTCGGGGCGGTCGGGTGCCGCAGCGTGGCCCTTGTGGATCTGAACGAGGCCGTGGACGAGTTCGGGCGGCACCTGCACGTGGAACGCGGCGTCTCGCCGCACACCCTGCGCGCCTACCTCGGCGACTTGGCGGACCTGTGCGCGTACGCGTCGGACGTCGGGGTGACGGACCCGGCGGGCCTGGACGTGTCGTTGCTGCGCGCCTGGCTCGCCCGCCAGCACGCCCTCGGGCGGGCGCGCGCCACGCTCGCCCGCCGGACGGCGGCGGTCCGGGCCTTCACCCACCACCTCCACCGGCGCGGGCTGCTGGAGAACGATCCGGGCCTGCTGCTGGGCACGCCGAAGAAGCGCCGCGACCTCCCCGGTGTGCTCACCCAGGACGATGCGGCGCGCCTTCTCGACACCATGGACGCCGAAGGGCCGATGGGGTTGCGCGACCTGGCCGTCCTGGAGGTCCTCTACGGGACGGGCGTGCGCGTCAGCGAACTCTGCGGCCTCGATATCGACGACCTGGACACCGGCCGCCGGACCATACGCGTTCTGGGCAAGGGGAACCGGGAACGCACCGTCCCGGTGGGCGAGCCGGCCGTCCGGGCCGTGGAGGACTGGCTCAGGGCCGGCCGTCCGGCCGTGGCGACCGAGGACAGCGGCCCGGCCCTCTTCCTCGGCGCACGCGGAGGGCGCCTCCACCCCACCAGCGCGCGCCGCATCGTCCATTCACGGATCTCCGACGCCGGCACGATGCCCGACCTCAGCCCGCACGGCCTGCGCCACACCGCGGCCACACACCTGCTGGAGGGCGGCGCCGACCTCCGCAGCGTCCAGGAGATCCTCGGCCACGCGTCTCTGCAGACCACCCAGCTCTACACGCACGTCTCGGCCGAACGGCTCAAGCAGGTCCACCGCCAAGCCCACCCTCGCGCCGCCCGAGAGAACTAAGCGGTCCCTCCGCAGCTCACCCCGGCTGTTCAGGGCGCTCCTAGGTGCGTTCCTCGCGGCGTTGGGGGACGCGGCGCAGGCGCCGCTCGTGGGCGAGGTCGATGACCCCGGGCGGCGGCCGGCGGGACCGGACGCGTGCGCGGCTGCGGCGCCAGGCGAAGGACAGCGAGTAGGCGAGGACCAGTCCCGTGACGGCCCCACCGGTGGCCGTCGACGCGTCGCGGAGCGTCATGCCCGGAGCCGAGGGCTGCTCGGACGGGGAATGCCGCTCGTGTTCCTGCGACGATGCCTTCTGCGGCGGTGCGGCCTGCGGCCACTGGGGGAGGAGCCGTACTTCCCGCCTGACCAGGCTCAGCGGATCCAGGTAAACGCTGCCCTTGCGCAGGCCCCAGTGCAGGCAAGGCGTCGGGCAGTGGAGAGGCGCGTCCTCCAGGATGCCGATGCGGGCGCCCAAGGTCACCTGTAGCCCGGCCTTGACGCTGGGCTTGACGGGCAGGTACGTCGTGCGCAGCGGCCCGTGGTCGACGGCGACGACGCCCCGCCCCGCCAGGCGCCCGGCATACGAGACCCGTCCGGCCCCGGCGGCGTACACCGGCTCGCCGGGCCGTGCCGAGAGGTCGACCCCGCGGTGGCCGGGGCCCCACGGGACGGCGGGCGGGGAGAACGCGCGCAGGACCCGTGGCGTGGGCGGGCCTAACGGCCAGCGCCAGGCGCTCACCCCCGGAGAGCAGGCGGTGATCACGCAGGTGAGGAGCAGTGTGAGCAAGGTCATGCCCAGGAGCCTGCCGCCCGCGAACCCGGCCGTCGAGGAGGTCCGCCAACTGTGGATAACCGCTCGGTCCGTTGATTCCCGGGGGCGTCCGGGCCCTGATAATCTGTATGCGTGCCCGGAAGGACACCGGCCAGGGCCAGGCCGTCGCCGATCCGCCGTCAGGCGGGGAGGCGGGAAGCCGCTCTCGTGAGCGGAGAGGTCACGGATCCGGGGAACGTTTCCGGATCACAGCCGCCAGGGGCGTCCCGGCGGCTGATTTCACGCGTCCGCATGCCACCGAAAACATGGTGGGGCGCCGCCCCTCGGTCCGTCGCCGCGGCGACGGTGGGGCGATGCCCGGGCGCAGGGCGACAACCAAATGCGGCCCGGAAGGGCCAGAGAAGGAGAACACGGGCAATGGCACCCGTCGTCACCATGCGGCAGCTCCTGGAGAGCGGCGTCCACTTCGGCCACCAGACCCGCCGGTGGAACCCGAAGATGAAGCGCTTCATCCTCACGGAGCGCAACGGCATCTACATCATCGACCTGCAGCAGTCGCTGTCCTACATCGACCGCGCCTTCGAGTTCGTCAAGGCCACGGTCGCCCACGGCGGCACGATCCTGTTCGTCGGCACCAAGAAGCAGGCTCAGGAGTCCATCGCCGAGCAGGCCACCCGCGTCGGCATGCCCTACGTCAACCAGCGCTGGCTGGGCGGCATGCTGACCAACTTCTCCACCGTCCACAAGCGGCTCACCCGGCTCAAGGAGCTGGAGGAGATCAACTACGACGACGTGGCCGGCTCCGGCATGACCAAGAAGGAGCTGCTCGGCCTGCGCCGCGAGAAGGACAAGCTGGAGCGCACCCTCGGCGGTATCCGCGACATGGCGAAGGTCCCGAGCGCCATCTGGATCGTGGACACCAAGAAGGAGCACATCGCGGTCAACGAGGCCAAGAAGCTCGGCATCCCGGTCGTGGCCATCCTCGACACCAACTGCGACCCCGACGAGGTCGACTACCCGGTCCCGGGCAACGACGACGCCATCCGCAGCGTCAGCCTGCTGACCCGCGTCGTCGCCGACTCGGTGGCCGACGGCCTCCTCGCGCGCGCGGGCGCCGCGTCCGGCGGCGACGAGAAGCCGGCCGAGGGCGCCGCCTCCGGTGCCAGCGAGCCGCTCGCCGAGTGGGAGCGCGACCTGCTGGTGAACAAGCAGGCCGAGGACGAGGCCGCCGCCGCTCCGGCGGAGGCGGAGACCTCCGAGGCGCCCGCCGACGCCGCGCCGGCCGACGAGGCCGCGGCCGAGGCTCCGGCCGCGGCGGCCGACGAGGCGCCCGCCGAGGCTCCGGCGGAGGCCCCCGCCGAGGGCCAGCAGGCTTGATCCAACGGTCCCGGCGGCGTCGTGGCGACGCCGCCGGGACCGTCGCGGGTCCACGACCAACGACGAGAGAAGCGAAGAGAGCGATGGCCAACTTCACCGCCGCTGACGTCAAGCGGCTCCGCGACCTGACCGGCTCCGGCATGATGGCCGTAAAGAACGCCCTGACCGAGGCGGACGGCGACTTCGAGAAGGCCACGGAGCTGCTGCGCCTCAAGGGCGCCAAGGACGTCGGCAAGCGCGCCGAGCGCACCGCGGCCAACGGCCTGGTCGCCGAGCACTTCAACGGCTCGGGCGACGGCGCGCTGCTGGAGCTCAACTGCGAGACCGACTTCGTCGCCAAGAACGAGCAGTTCATCGAGCTGGCGAACCGGCTGGTCGAGTTCGCGGCGGGCAGCGGCGCGGCGGACGCGGCGTCCCTGCTCGGCGCCGAGATCGAGGCCGGCAAGACCGTCCAGGCCCTGATCGAGGAGAACAGCGCCAAGATCGGCGAGAAGCTGGAGCTGCGCCGCTTCGCCCACTTCCAGGGCGCCTATGTGGCCAGCTACCTGCACAAGTCCGACCCGTCCCTGCCGCCGACCACCGGCGTGCTGGTCGAGCTGGACAAGGAGAACGCCGAGGTCGCCAAGGACGTCGCGCAGCAGATCGCGGCGATGGCGCCCAAGTACCTGAACCGCGACGAGATCCCCGCGGACGTGATCGAGAAGGAGCGGGCGCTCGCCGAGCAGCTCACCCGCGACGAGGGCAAGCCCGAGCAGGCCATCCCGAAGATCGTCGAGGGCCGGGTGAACGCCTACTTCCGCGACTTCGTGCTGCTCGAGCAGGCGTTCGTGAAGGACGGCAAGAAGACCATCGCGAAGGTCCTGGACGAGGCCGGCGTGAAGGTCGTGCGCTTCGCCCGGTTCAAGGTCGGGCAGGCGTAAGGGCACTCTGGAGACAGGGACCCGAGATTCAGCGACGCAACGAGGAGGCCGCCGACGTGCCGGAGAAGACGACCACCAGTGCGACGGCGGCCCCGTCGTCCGGGCAGCACGCGCCGCGCGCGGGCTGGAAGCGGGTGCTGCTGAAGCTCTCGGGCGAGGCGTTCGCCGGGCGCGATCCCCTGGGCATCGACCCGGAGGTCGTGCAGCACGTGGCGGAGGCCATCTCCGAGGCCGTGAAGGACGGCGTGCAGGTCGCGGTCGTGTGCGGCGGCGGCAACATGTTCCGCGGCGCGGTCATGGCCGAGCGCGGCATGGACCGCGGCCGCGCCGACTACATGGGGATGATCGGCACGGTCATCAACTGCCTGGCGCTGCAGGACTTCCTCGAGAAGCTCGGCCTCGACACGCGCGTGCAGACGGCCATCACCATGAGCCAGGTGGCCGAGCCGTACATCCCGCGGCGCGCCATCCGGCACCTGGAGAAGGGCCGGGTCGTCATCTTCGGCGCGGGGCTCGGGCAGCCGTTCTTCTCCACCGATACGACCGCCGCCCAGCGCGCGCTGGAGATCGGTGCCGAGGCGGTCCTGAAGGCGACTCAGGTCGACGGCGTCTACGACGCCGATCCTCGTAAGAGTCCAGAGGCGGTCAAGTTCGACCGTTTGGATTACGGTGAGGTTCTACAGCGGGGTCTGAAGGTCATGGACGCCACGGCCATCAGCCTCTGCATGGACAACGCGCTCCCCATCGTGGTCTTCGACCTCATGGGGCAGGGCAACATCGTCCGGGCCGTCCGGGGTGAGAAGATCGGCACGCTGGTCAGCCCGGCACAGGGCTGACCGCGGCCCGGAACGCGGTGCCAGGGCCGACCAGATGACATGGGAGTCACAGTGATCGACGAGACCCTCCTCGAAGCCGAGGAGAAGATGGAGAAGGCGGTCGCGGTCGCCAAGGAGGACTTCCAGGCCATCCGCACCGGCCGGGTCACCCCCGCCATGTTCAACAAGATCACCGCGGAGTACTACGGCACCCCGACGCCGGTCAACCAGCTGGCGTCGTTCACGCTGCCGGAGCCGCGGATGGTCATCGTGCAGGTCTTCGACAAGTCGTCCATGCAGGCGGTGGAGAAGGCGATCCGCGACAGCGACCTCGGCGTGAACCCCACCAACGACGGCAACGTCATCCGGGTGGTCTTCCCCGAGCTGTCGGAGGAGCGCCGCAAGGACTTCATCAAGGTCGCCGGCACCAAGGCCGAGGACAGCAAGATCTCCATCCGCAACATCCGCCGGCGCGCCAAGGACACCCTCGACAAGCTCGCCAAGGACGGCGAGGTCGGCGAGGACGAGGTGCGGCGTGCGGAGAAGGAGCTCGACGACACCACGCACAAGTACGTGGCGCAGATCGACGAGCTGCTCGAGCACAAGAAGGCCGAACTGCTCGAAGTTTGATGGGACTCGACGACGCCGGGGAGTCCACGGGCTCCCCGGATGAGCCGGAGGTCGACATGCCCGGCCCACCCCCGGGAGAAGCTCTGGACTCGCCCTCCGGCGAGGCGCCGGACGTCCCCGCAGGCACCGCCGCCGAAGACGCGGCGCCCTCCGGTGTGACGTCCGTGACGGGCGCGCGCGCTGGATCCGAGGGGGAGCCGCCACCGGACCCGTCCGGCGGCGGGCGCCAGAGCAAGACCGGCAGGAACCTGCCGATGGCCATCGGCGTGGGCGTCGCCCTCGGCGCGCTGGTACTGCTCTCGCTCTACACGGTGAAGCCGATCTTCCTCGCCGTGATGGTGGTCTTCCTCTTCCTCGGTATGAGGGAGCTGACGGACGCCTTCAAGTCGCGCGGCATCCGGGTGCCGTTCATCCCGGTGGCGACCGGCATGGTGGCCACTCCGGTGGTCTCCTATGTGTGGGGGACCACCGCGGTGGTCGCGGCGGTGTCCCTCACGGTGCTCAGCATGATGCTGATCCGGATGACGGAGGGCGCGGACGGCTACGTCCGGGACGTCAGCGCGGGCTCGTTCGTCGCGGGCTACCTGGTGCTGATGGGCGGGATCGTCGCGCTCCTGATGCGGCCCGGCGACGGGGACGACCGCACGGTCATCTTCATCGCGACGACGGTGGCCAGCGACATCGGCGGCTACTTCGCCGGCACGTTCCTCGGCAAGCACAAGCTCGCCCCCACGATCAGCCCGAAGAAGACGTGGGAGGGCGTCACCGGCTCCGCGATCACCTGCATGATCGTCGGCGGGTGGCTGGTGTGGTGGCTGCTGGACGGCGGTCAGCCCTGGCAGGGCGCGCTGGTCGGCCTCGCCGCCGTGGTGACCGCGACCGGCGGCGACCTCATCGAGTCGATGATCAAGCGGGATCTCGGCATCAAGGACATGGGCACGCTGCTGCCGGGCCATGGCGGGGTTATGGACCGCCTCGACTCGCTGGTCGCGACGGCCCCCGTGGTGTGGCTGCTGCTGGAGCTGTTCGTCCCCAGCTAGACCTCTCAGGCGTCTTGGGCGGGACCGGCCCCTGGATGGGGCCGGTCGTCTCCGGCCTAGGAGAACGGCCGGCCGTCTCCGGCCTAGGAGACGACCCAGGAGCGTCCCTGCTGCGCCAGGCGCCGGATGAGCGCGTCCGAGCCCTCGCTCTTGGCGTACCGGTGCTCCTCGCCCGAGATGGGGACGAGCCATAGCCACCGGACGGGATCGCCGTGCAAGGTCAGCCCCGTGAGGGCGGGCGCCTCCGGCCCGGCCAGCCGCGCGGGATCTTCCAGGAGGAGCACGCCTTCCCACGCGCCGTCGCCGCTCCCGAGGGGGAACGTGCGGGCCTCGTGGTACCACTTGACCACGTCCCCCGGGGCGAACCAGGTCACCGATCGCCACGGGTACTGGGCGAGCCACGGGAAGATGCTTCCCGCGCGCTGGCTGGGCAGTGTGCTCGCCACAGCGAGTTCTATGCGGGCGTACGGGGCGACGTCGTCCTCGTACAGCTCCACGGTGGGCATCCGCTGGCGGCTCATCCCGACCGTGCTGAGCACGGTGAAACCGCGGTCGCCGCGTGCGGGCCGCTCCGTCACGCCCACGGTGGGGGACGGGCTGACCTTGCCTCCCGCGAGCTGGCGTCCCACGTCGTGCCAGTAGTGGCCCCCGGGGCCGAGCCGCTGCAGCAGGTGGCCTAGGACCGACTGCTGGAACTCCGCCCACGAGCCTTCCGCGCGGCACATCTTCCAGTGCTCGCGCGCGCGCTCGATACGGGGGCCGAACTCCGCGATCTCTTCTTCCATAGGGAAGGCGAACGGGCTCTGCTCCGTCGCGTCGCGCGCGTAGCCGGGGATGCCGCGGCCCATGTCCGACCATCCCGGGATCACGAACAGCGGGTCGCCCGCCTCCAGCACGGCGACGCCGTCGCCCTCCTCGAACCACACCACCTCGAGGGCGGAGGCGTCGAGGGCCTCGCGTCCCTGCGGATGGGCGACATGGGACTCGGGGAGCAGCGGTGCGCCGCCGGCGTCGAGCCGCGACCGGTCCAGCGACGACGGCGCCTTGCGGTGGTTGGCGACCCAGACGGCGCCGATCACCGAATCCCGCGCGTCCCGCAGGTAGGCCGAGGTCACATCGCCGTCGGACTCGACGACGAGCCTCCGGCTGCCGTACGGGCTGGCCTCGGCGTGGACGATCGTGGCGGCGGGGGTCCTGGGCGAAGCGGTGCCCCTGCGCAAAACCGACATGATCAGACCTTAGTCGCAGTGAAGGTCATGCGCAGCGATGTCGCAGCGCTCGCCGCAGGACGCCGGGCGCGCGCGGGGGAAGAGCGCCCGGATGCGGACGAGGCATCGGCAGGTGTTTGCGACACTGGAAGGACCATGTCTGCCACCACCGAGCCCGCCACCGCGGGCGCCGCGCCCAAGAAGACCCCGGCGAAGCTCGTCTTCGCCGCGCCGCGGCGCGGCAAGCCGCCGCGGCACCTGGCCGACCTCACCCAGGCCGAGCGCCGCGAGGCGGTCGCGGAGCTGGGCGAGAAGCCGTTCCGGGCCGACCAGCTGTCGCGGCACTACTTCGCCCGGCTCGTCGACGACCCGGCGAAGATGACCGACCTGCCGGCCGCCGTGCGCGACCGGCTGGTGTCGGAACTGCTGCCCTCGCTGCTGACCCCGGTCCGCGAACTGGACTGCGACGGCGGCAGGACGCTGAAGACGGTCTGGAAGGCGTTCGACGGCGTCCTGTTCGAGTCGGTGCTGATGCGGTACCCCGACCGGGCCACGATGTGCGTCTCGTCCCAGGCGGGCTGCGGCATGAACTGCCCGTTCTGCGCCACGGGGCAGGCCGGTCTCACGCGCAACCTCTCTACGGCCGAGATAGTGGAGCAGGTCGCGGCGGGCGCGCGCGCGATGGCCCGTGGGCGCGTCCCCGGCGGGCCCGGCCGCGTCTCCAACATCGTCTTCATGGGCATGGGGGAGCCGCTCGCGAACTACAAGGCCGTCATCGGCGCGGTCCGCCGCATCACCGATCCGGCGCCGGCCGGCCTGGGGATCTCCCAGCGTTCCGTCACCGTGTCCACGGTCGGCCTCGTCCCGGCGATCGAGAAGCTCGCCGCCGAGGACATGTCCGTGCGGCTCGCGGTGTCCCTGCACGCCCCGGACGACGAGCTGCGCGACGACCTCGTCCCGATCAACAACCGGTGGAAGGTCGCCGAGGTCCTGGACGCCGCCTGGGCCTACGCCGACCGCAGCGGGCGCCGCGTCTCGATCGAGTACGCGCTCATCAAGGACGTCAACGACCAGGCATGGCGGGCCGATCTTCTCGGCAGGCTCTTGCGCGGCCACCTCGTACACGTCAATCTGATCCCGTTGAATCCGACGCCGGGGTCCAAGTGGACCGCCTCGCGGCCGGAGGACGAGCGCGAGTTCGTCCGCCGCCTGGAGGCCCACGGGGTTCCGGTCACGGTGCGCGACACTCGGGGCAGGGAGATCGACGGGGCCTGCGGACAGCTGGCCGCGGCGACCAAGGACTGAGCGCGCCGGCGGCGCCCCCGGGGCCCCGCGGGCGCGGGGACGAGGGCTGAGGAGCACGGTGGCGCTGATGAGCACGCGGCTGCCGGTGGCGTTGCGGGGCTACGACCGGACACAGGTGGACGGCCTTCTCGAACGGATCTCGGGCGCGCTGAACGGCGGGCCGCCGATGTCCGCCGACGAGGTGCGCACGGCGCGCTTCGACGTCGTCCTGCGCGGATACGACCGCCGCGCGGTGGACGACCTGGTGCGCGAGTGCATCCGGGAGCTGGAGACGAAGGCGCCGATCGCCGAGCGTCCCGGCCGTTCCCGGGCGAACCCCGCATGGCTGATCAACTGGATCCAGAACGCCCGGTTCGCCGGCTCGGGCATGCGCCCCGGCTACGACGTCCGGGACGTCGACGCGTTCCTCGACCGCGTCATCTCCGGGCTGCGCGGTGCGGCGCCGCCGGTGTCGGCGCGCGACGTCCGGGAGAGCGTCTTCCGCGTCGTCCGCCTCGGCCCCGGCTACGACGAGCAGGAGGTCGACCGCTTCCTCACCCAGCTCGCCGGGGCCCTCGAAGGCCGCTGAGAACGATCATCGCCGCAGAGTTATCCACATTTTCGCCGCGGGGTGGTGACCGCCGCCAGGCCCCAGCAGCCTTCGGTGCATGGACGACTTCGACGCGCAGCGCCAGCGGCTGAGCACCTTCCTCGGCCTGCTGTTCACCCCCGAGATCATCTCGGTCCTGCTGTCCCTGGCCCGGCCCGCGGTGCGGCTCGGAGCCGGCGGCGGCGTACCAGTCCGGCTGGGCGGTGCCCCGCTACTGCCGGCCGCCGCGGCCTGGCCCGCATGGAGGGGCCGTCCGCTCGACTTCCTCGGCGCCGTCGACTTCACCGAACTCGCCGTCTTCGGCGCGATCCCGGGCCTTCCTCGGGGCGGTCCGGCCGCCTTCTACTACGCGAGCGAGATCCCGAGGCCGTGGGGCGACGCGTCCGGGCAGCGGGACGGCTGGCGCGTGTTCACCGGCGACCTGCATCCCGCCGAGCCACCGCCCGGCGCCCTGTCCTATCCACCGACCGAACTGGGCGCCACTCCGTTCCTGTCGCTGCCCTCGCCGCAGGAGATGGTCGTGCAGCGGCTGGAACGCGTCCATCGCGGCTTCCTGGCCGAGTACGAGCAACTGCACGCGGTCTGGTCCCGGCACGTCACGTCCGAGGCGCCCGCGCATCAGCTGGGAGGCTGGCCCGACCTCGTCCAGCGGCCGATCGGCCCCGACTGCCTGTACGCCTCCACGGGACGTCCGCTCGACGGCCTCGACGCCCCGGAGCTGTCGGAAGACGATCTGGCGGCCGTCGACGACTGGCGCCTCCTGCTCCAGCTCGACTCCGACCACCGCCTCGGCTGGTACTGGGGCGACCCCGGCCGCGTCTACTTCTGCACCCGCCAGAGCGACCCGCTGGAGCGAGCATGGCTGACCGTCCAAGCAGCCTGACGTCAGGAGGGACCATGCGCCTCAGCGATCCCTTGACCCCGTATGGACGGTCAGTGACGCAGCCGGGCGACGAATACGTAGGCGGCGCCGACGACGGCCGACCAGAGGGCCAGGTGCAGCACTAGGCCGGGGAACTCCGCGACGAAGCGGTCCGGGCCGTCGTGCGCCACCCTCAGCCACTCGATCATCGGAACCGAGAGAAAGGAGAGCCGGCCCAGCCCCAGCAGGAGGACCACGGTCACGCCGCTCAGCAGCGCCAGCAGCGACACTCCCGGATCCGGGATGAACGCCCGGCTCGTCCAGGCGCCGAGCAGTGTGCCCGCGAGCGCGACCGGCACGCTCAGCGCGCACCCCGCGAGGATCGCCCGCCCCGGCGCACCCGCCTCGAGCCCCTGAAAGAGAGGAATGGCCAGCACGATGACGCCCAAGCACAGGTTCACGGCGTACGCGGCGACCAAGCCCGCCCATGTGGGCGTCCAACGGTGCCGTGCCGCGGTCGCCGACAGCGCCCGCTGCTCGTCGGGCTGCGTGTCCAGCAGGGCCCGCGCCGTCCACGCCCAGATCGGGAACATGAACGCCGCCACATCGCCGAACGTCCCGACGGACAGCTTGACCCGCTCCGGCCCGCCCGGCCCCTGGAAGAGGACGAGCGTCATGACCAGCGCCACGACGATCACCGGATGCAGGACGCGCAGCGAACGCACGTACCCCTCGACCTGGAACCGCGCGAGCGCGATCACCGTCCCCACCTTGCACGCTCGCCCCGGCCCCGGCCCACCGCACACTGCCGATCGCGGTCCGCCGACCCTCGCTGATTCCAGCGCCCTGCCCGATCGCGAACGGTGCCCGGCCCCTTCGAGGCACCGGGCCGCCTGCCGCATCGGCACGCTTCGTCCCCTGCGCGGGACATGGTGATCATTGGTCGGGCCTCCGCACGGTGTAGCCGTCCGCGCGGAGCTTGGTCTCCACGGTGTCGGCGTCGGCCTCGGGCACCACGACCTCGAGCACCGTCAGCCTCGGCGCGCCCGGCTCGTCGGCGGCGGCCAGGCGGGTCACCGTGCCGCCCGCGACCTGGAGCCGGTCGATGCCCGGCAGGGACTCGATGCAGCGCTGGTGGTCGCTGATGACCACGGTGGCACCGTCGGCGGCGAGACCGGCGATCAGCCCCGGCAGGGTGTCGCGGGTGGCCGCGTCCAACCCGGCGAACGGTTCGTCGAGGATGAGGAGTCCCGGGTCGTCCATGAGCGCCTGGGCGAGGCCGACCTTCTGCGCACTGCCCTTGGACAGCTCCGGCAGCCGCACGTCGAGGAGGTGATCGAAGGCCAGACGCTCGGCCCACGTCCCGATCGCGTCCTCGGGCACCCGCCTGACGGCGGCCATGTGGCCGAGGTACGAGCGGACGGTGAACGGCTGGTCCACCGGGAAACGCTCGGGTGCGTACCCGATGCGGCTCGGTCTCTCTCGGACCGATCCCTTCTGGGGCCCGCGCAGGCCGGCGATGAGGCGGAGAAGGGTGGACTTCCCAGCGCCGTTCCGTCCCGTGACCTCGGTGACGCTGCCGGGCGGGAGGGAGAGCGTGACGTCCCTTAGCACCCAGGGACCCCTCCGGTGGTAGCGGAAGGCGACGTCGTCGAGCCGCATAGGACACGAAGGGTAGCGGCGAAAACCTAAGGGGGCCGTTAGGGAGGAGGCTGCGCACGCAGGCCGGGGGGCGGCAGAATGCCGCGCATGGCTGACTCCGTGTCCGGCAAGTCCTGCGTCTTCTGCGAGATCCTGAAGGGAGAGCGTCCCGCGCACGTCGTCCTCGACGCCCCGGACGCGCTCGCGTTCCTCGACGCCCGGCCGCTCTTCAAAGGACACACGCTGCTGGTGCCGCGGACGCACGTCGAGACACTGCCGGACCTGCCCGCCGACCTCGTCGGCCCGTACTTCCAGCACGCGCAGCGGCTCGCGGCGGCCATGGAGTCGGTGCTCGGCGCCGCCGGCTCCTTCGTCGCCGTGAACAACCGCATCAGCCAGAGCGTCCCCCACCTGCACGTTCACGTCGTCCCACGCAACCGCAAGGACGGCCTGAGGGGCTTCTTCTGGCCCCGCCACAAGTACGACTCCGACGCCGAGGCCGCCGACTACGCGGCCCGCCTGTCCACGGCCCTCACCGACCACACCTGAACCCGCCCCACCACCTCACCCAGACCGGACACCCCGCCGAACCAGCACCTCGCCGCCCAGCCCGCACCCTCGCCGACCCCCTCGCCCTCGGCGAGCAGGTGACCTCGGCAAGCCCGCGACCTGGACACGAGCCGGTGACCTCGGCGAGTCGGAGACCTCGTCGGGGCTGCGATCTTGGCGAGCTGGTCTGGACGCGAGGGGGTGATCTGGACGGTTCGGTGAGCTCGGCGAGTGGGTGAGCTCGTTGGGGTCGCGATCTCGGCGAGCTGGTCTGGACGCGAGCTGGTGATCTGGGCGAGTCGGTGACCTCGTCGGGGCCGCGGACTCGGCGAGCTGGTCTGGACGTGAGGCGGTGATCTAAACGGTTCGGTGAGCTCGGCGAGTGGGTGAGCTCGTTGGGGTCGCGATCTCGGCGAGCTGGTCTGGACGCGAGCTGGTGAGCTCGGCGAGTCGGTGACCTTGTCGGGGCTGCGATCTTGGCGAGCTGGTCTGGACGCGGGCCGGTGAGCTCGTCGGGGCCGCGGACTTGGGGAGCTGGTCTGGACGCGAGCCGGTGGGCTCGTTGAGGCGAGGAGCGCGCGGAGCTGGTCGGGTGCTGAGCCGCCTGGCTCGCCGGGGTGGTGGGCTCGCCGGGGAGGCGGGTTTTGGCCGGTGGGCGAGGTGGAGGTGGCGGGTCAGTGATTTGGGGTGAATCCGAGGTGGGCGGCTTCGGGGATCAGAGGCTCAGATGGATCGGTGATTCGCCTCGGAGATGGCCGTCTTGCCGAGTCTATTGGCGAGTGGGGGGTGGGGCTGTGGTGCTCTGCCGGGGGCTGTGGTGGCCTGCCGGGGGCTTCGGTGCTCCCGCCGAGGGGCTGTGGTGCCCCCGCCGGAGGTGGCGGGGGCAGGGGTGGGCGGGAGTCAGGTCAGGGCTAGGAGGAGGGCTATGTAGGGTTCGGTCGCCTTGGGGTCCGGGGGCGGGTCGGGAGCGGCGGCGCGGAGGGCGGCGGCGTGCTCGTAGAGGTCGCGTTCCGCGCGGTCGAGGGCGGCGGACAGGATGTAGTCGGCGACGCTCCAGCCGATCAGGTCGGCGGCCTTGCGGATGGCGAGGAGCTGCTCGGCGGTCGTGCTCAGCGCGATGCGGTCGGTTCCGGGGGCGGGAAGGTCCGGGCGGACCGACTCAGACATGGCCGGTCTCCTTCCTTACGGCATCCCAAAGTACGCCGCGAGGGGTTGCCGGAACATCCTCATTCGGGACGAGAATCGACGGATGGCGGGCGAAGGCGGACGGCGGCGCGCGGCCTCAGCGGGTCCCCCAGGAGTAGGTCTGTTTCCGCAGCTTGAGGTAGACGAAGCTTTCGGTGGAGACGACGCCCGGGACGGCGCGGATCCGGCCGAGCAGCTCCAGGAGGCGCTCGTCGTCCTCGCAGACCAGTTCGAGCAGGATGTCGAACGAGCCGGCGGCGATGACGACGTAGTCGATCTCGTCGAGGGCGGCGAGCTCGTCGGCGATCGTCTCCAGGTCGCCCTCGCACTTCACGCCGATCATCATCTGCCGGGAGAAGCCGAGCATCAGCGGGTCGGTCACGCCGACGATCTGCATGACGCCGGTGTCGAGGAGCTTCTGCACGCGCTGGCGGACCGCGGCCTCGGAGAGGCCGACGGCCTTGCCGATGGCGGCGTAGGAGCGGCGGCCGTCCTGCTGGAGCTGCTCGATGATCCGCTTGGCGGTCTCGTCGAGATGCACGGGAGACCGGGCGGACCCCCGGCGGGAGGGAGGGCGCTCCTCCGTCATCGTAGGTACTCCTAGCTGCGGCATCGAGGGTGTGAGGCGGTCGGTCCAAGTGAATCAGTCGTGAAACTGGATCGTAACAACGGAATCACTTGTATTGGGCTGGAACCTCTGTCAGGGTCAGGCCAACGGGACAGTTCGGGCGGCGGCGCCCAGGAAGGATCGAGATGAGCGGCGAACGGCTGCGCAACTTTATCGGTGGCGAGTACACCGACGCCAAGGACGGGCGGACGCTGGAGGTGGTCGACCCCAGCACCGGCGAGGCGTACGCGGAGGCGCCGGTGTCCGGCGCCGAGGACGTCGACGCCGCGTTCCGCGCCGCCGCGGAGGCGTTCCCCGCCTGGCGGGACGCGACGCCCGGCGAGCGCAGCCTGGCGATGCTGCGGTTCGCCGACGCGGTGGAGGCCCGGGGACGCGAGCTGGTCGAGGCGGAGAGCCGCGACACCGGCAAGCCCGTGCAGCTCACCATGGAGGAGGAGCTGCCGCCGATGGTGGACAACCTCCGGTTCTTCGCGGGCGCGTCCCGCGTCCTGGAGGGCAAGGCCACCGGCGAGTACCTGGCGGACCACACCTCGTCCATCCGGCGGGAGCCGATCGGGGTGTGCGCGCAGGTGACGCCCTGGAACTACCCGATGATGATGGCGGTCTGGAAGATCGGGCCGGCGCTGGCGACGGGCAACACCGTGGTGCTCAAGCCGTCGGAGACGACCCCGGTCAGCACGCTGATGCTGGCGGAGATCGCCGCGGAGTTCCTCCCGCCCGGCGTCTTCAACGTGATCTGCGGCGACCGCGACACCGGCCGCGCGCTGGTGGAGCACCCGACCCCGCAGATGGTGTCGATCACCGGCAGCGTGCGGGCGGGCATGGAGGTCGCCGCGGCCGCCGCGAAGGACCTCAAGAAGGTCCACCTGGAGCTCGGCGGGAAGGCGCCCGTCGTGGTGTTCGACGACGCGGACGTGGAGTCGGCGGCGCAGGGCATCGCGGAGGCCGGCTACTTCAACGCCGGGCAGGACTGCACCGCGGCGACGCGGGTGCTGGTCGCGGACCGGCTGCACGACGAGTTCACGGCGGCGCTCACCGAGGCGGCGCGCGGTACCGTCGTCGGCCCGCCGAGCAACACCGACGCCTTCTACGGCCCGGTGAACAGCGCCGCGCAGCTGGAGCGCGTCCAGGGCTTCATCGACCGGGTGCCGGGGCACGCGGAGGTGCTGACCGGCGGTTCGCGGTCCGGGGACGCCGGCTTCTTCTTCGAGCCCACCGTCGTCGGCGGGCTCCGCCAGGACGACGAGATCGTGCAGAACGAGGTGTTCGGCCCGGTCATCACCGTCCAGCGCTTCTCCGACGAGGCGCAGGCGATCGAGTGGGCCAACGGCGTCCGGTACGGGCTGGCGGCCAGCGTGTGGACGCAGAACCACGGGCGCGCGATGCGCATGAGCAAGGCACTGGACTTCGGGGCGGTGTGGGTGAACACCCACATCCCGTTCGTCTCGGAGATGCCGCACGGGGGCTTCAAGCACTCCGGCTACGGCAAGGACATGTCGATGTACGGAATCGAGGACTACACCCGCGTCAAGCACGTCATGCACTACATCGGCGCCTGAGGGACGTACCGCGGCGGTGCGCGGACCGGTGCCCGTCCCCTGGACGGGCACCGGCCGGCGCGGGGGCGCCGCCGCGGTGGTCGGGCGCCACGAGCTCGTGAAGGAAACCCCTGCCCATGACCGAAACCCAGCCCGCCCCGGCGCGCGACGACCCGGGTCGCGCAGTTCCCGCCATCGAGCTCACGGGAGTCGAGAAGACCTACCACGCGTACGGTGAGGCCGTCGCCGCGGTCCGCGGCGTGGACCTGACGATCGCGCAGGGGGAGTTCTTCTCCCTGCTCGGCCCGTCCGGCTGCGGCAAGACCACCACCATGCGCATGATCGCCGGCTTCGAGGAGCCGACGGCCGGCGAGGTCTACCTGCACGGACGCAGCGTCACCGGCGTGCCCGCCAACCGCCGTGACGTCAACATGGTGTTCCAGTCGTACGCGCTGTTCCCGCACATGAACGTCTTCGACAACGTGGCGTTCGGGTTGCGCCGGCGCGGCGTCGGCAAGGCCGACGTCAAGGCGCGGGTCGGCGAGATGCTGGAGATCGTCGACCTCACCGGGCGGGAGCGGCGCCGGCCCGGGGAGCTGTCGGGCGGACAGCAGCAGCGGGTCGCGCTGGCCCGCGCGCTGGTGAACCGGCCGCGCGCGCTGCTGCTGGACGAGCCGCTCGGCGCGCTGGACCTGAAGCTGCGGCAGGCGATGCAGGTCGAGCTGAAGCGCATCCAGCGGGAGGTCGGCATCACGTTCGTGTACGTGACGCACGACCAGGGCGAGGCGCTGACGATGTCGGACCGGATCGCGGTGATGAACGACGGGCTGATCGAGCAGCTCGGCACGCCGCGGGAGATCTACGAGCATCCGGCGACGCGGTTCGTGGCCGGGTTCATCGGGACGTCCAACCTGCTCGGCGGGGAGGTCGCCGAGGTGTCCGGGGGCGGCGCAGTGATCTCCTACGGGCCGGACGGGCGGATCGAGGTGCCGGTGCGGGACGGGCTGGCGGTCGCGGCGGGGGAGCGGCTGGAGCTGACGGTGCGGCCGGAGAAGATCGGCATCGGGACGGACAAGCCGGCCGACGACCTGTGCCGCGTCCGCGGCACGGTCACGGAGGTCGTCTACCTGGGGACCTCGACGAACTACAACATCACCACCTCCACCGGCGCCGACGTGGTCGTGTTCCTGCAGAACGCCACGAACGCCGACGACATCGCCGTTCGCGGGGACGGCGTCTGGCTGTCGTGGGACCCGCGCCACTCGTACGCCATAGGAGCCCCCCAGTGACGAACATCGACCCCGCGTTCCTGCGCGGACTGACCCGCCCGCGCCTGGCACGGTCCACCGCGTCCCGCCGGGACGTGCTGCGGCTGATGGGCGCGGCGGGCGCGGGCCTCGCCCTGTCGGCCTGCGGCGTGAAGGGGCAGGGCGGCAAGGAGAAGGTCACCCAGACCGACGTGCAGAAGTACTGGGCGGGCAAGGCCAAGACGGGCAAGCTGAGCTGGGCGAACTGGCCGGGCTACATGGAGGACGACCACTCGACCATCAAGGCCTTCGAGAAGGCCACCGGCATCAAGGTGGACTACAAGGAGGTCATCCAGGAGATGGGGCCCTGGTTCGGCAAGATCCAGGCGCCGCTGGCGGCCGGCCAGTCCATCGGGTTCGACCTGATGGTGATGACGAACGGGATCCAGCTGGAGCAGGCGCGGCAGCTCGGCTACCTCGCGCCGCTGGACCAGTCGCGGCTGAAGAACTTCCAGGCCAACGCCGGCCCGACGTTCAAGAACCCGTCGTACGACCCGGGCAACGCGTTCACGGTCCCGTACGAGTCGGGCGTCACCGGGATCGCGTACAACACCAAGTACGTCAAGGAGGAGATCACCAGCATCGCGCAGCTGTTCGACCCGAAGTACAAGGGGCGGGTCGGCATGATGGGCGACTCGCAGGAGCTCGGGAACTTCGGGATGTTCCTGCTCGGCATCGACCCGGAGAAGTCGACGCAGGCCGACTGGGAGAAGGCGGCGGCGAAGCTCCGCGAGCAGCGCGACAAGGGGATCGTCCGCAAGTACTACAACCAGGACTACGTCGACGCCGTCAGCAAGGGCGACGTGTGGATGACGATGGCGTGGTCGGGTGACGTGTACAGCATGACCAGTCCGGACGTGCGGTTCGCCATCCCGAAGGAGGGCGGCACCATCTGGACGGACAACATGTGCATCCCGAAGACCGCGGGCAGCCCGGTGGACGCGATCACGCTGATGGACTGGCTGTACGTCCCGGAGAACAACGCGCCGCTGACCGAGTTCGTCAACTACATCACGCCCGTGCCGGGGGTGAAGCAGGTCGTCGCGGCGGACGCGGCGAAGGCGACGGGCCAGGAGAAGAAGGACCTGACGCGGCTCAGCACGAGCCCGCTGGTGTTCCCGTCCGAGGCGGACATGCAGCGGCTGCGGCGCTACCGGCGGCTCACGCAGGCGGAGGAGACGCGGTACCAGAAGATCTTCGAGCCGATCGCCAAGGGCTCGTGATGGCCCGGCGGCCGCGGGGCGGCGCGCTCGCGCCGTACCTGATGATCCTGCCGAGCGGGCTGTGGATGCTGGCGTTCTTCATCGTGCCGATCGTGCTGATGGTGTCGCTGTCGCTGCAGACGGGGAACCTCATCGACGGCTTCCGGCAGACGTTCCACTGGCAGAACTACACCGACGGCCTCAACACCTACGGCGACAAGGTCGTGCGGTCGCTGTGGTACGGGCTGATCGCGACCGTCCTGTGCATCGCGCTCGCCTACCCGGCCGCGTACTGGATCGCCTTCCGCGGCGGGCGGCACAAGTCGACGTACCTGTTCCTGCTGCTGCTTCCGTACTTCGTGTCGTTCGTCCTGCGGACGGTGTCGTGGAAGCTGGTGCTGACCGACAACGGGCCGATCCTCGGGCCGCTGCGGAACCACGGCCTCCTGCCGTCCGGCTTCCACGTGCTGGACACCGGCGTCGCCGTCGTGTCGGGGCTGACGTACAACTTCCTGCCGTTCATGGTGCTGCCGATCTACGTGGCGCTGGAGCGGATCGACGAGCGCGTCGTCGAGGCCGCGTACGACCTGTACGCGAGCCGGGCGCAGGCGTTCGCGCGGGTGGTGCTGCCGCTGTCGCTGCCCGGCGTGTTCGCGGGCGTCATCATGACGTTCGTGCCGGTGTCGTCCGACTACGTCAACGCCGAGGTGCTGGGCGGCCCGCAGAACACGATGATCGGCAACGTGATCCAGACGGAGTACTTCGACAACAGCGCCTACCCGGTCGCGTCGGCGCTGTCGTTCGCGCTGATGGCGATCCTGCTGGTCGGCATCTTCGTGTACGCGCGGTCACTCGGCACGCAGGACGTTCTGGAGGCGGCGGGACGATGACGACGATCGCACCCACCGCGGCACCGCGCCCCGCGCCGCCGCGCCGGCGCCGCCGGATCTCCGGCCTGCACCTCTACACGCTGCTGCTGATCGCGTGGCTGATCCTGCCGATCGCCATCATGATCATGTTCGGGTTCAACGACACGCACAGCAAGCAGAACTTCCAGTGGCAGGGCTTCACGTTCAAGTGGTACGTCCACCTGTTCGACAAGGAGGACCTGACCACCGCGGTCATCAACTCGCTGACGATCGCGGTGCTCAGCACCGCCATCACCACGGTCATCGGGACGTTCGCCGGGATCGCGCTCGGCCGGCACCGGTTCCGCGGCAAGGGCGTGACGAACCTGGTGCTGTTCATGGCGATCTCCTGCCCGGAGATCGTGATGGGCGCGTCGCTGCTGTCCATGTTCGTCACGTTCAACCTGCCGCGCGGCTACCTGACGATCCTGCTCGCGCACGTGATGTTCTCGATCGCGTTCGTGGCGGTGACGGTGCGGGCGCGCGTGGTCGGGCTGGACCCGGCGGTCGAGGAGGCGGCGCAGGACCTCGGGGCCGGGCCGCTGACGCGGTTCCGGCTGGTCACCCTGCCGATGATCATGCCGGGCGTGGTGGCGGGCGCGCTGCTGGCGTTCGTGCTGTCCATCGACGACTTCGTGATCACCAACTTCACCAGCGGCTCCACCATCACGTTCCCGCTGTGGATCTACGGCTCGACCCGGACCGGGACGCCGCCGCAGGTCAACGTGATGGGCACGATCATCTTCGCGGTCGGCGTGCTGATCGCGGTGGTGTCGGCGCGGCGGAGCATCCGCGCGTCCCGCTGAGCGCGGGGACGTGCCCGACTCCATGAAAGCGCCGGACTCATGAAAGGGCTGGACTCCGCGAACGTGCCGGACGGAGTCGTAAAGGCGCTCGCGGACGCCGAGCCCGTGCCGTACTGGCTCGCCGACGCGGCGCGTCCCGAGCCGGAGCCGCCGCCGGCGGGCGAGCGGTCATGCGACCTCGCCGTGGTCGGCGGCGGCTACGGCGGCCTGTGGACGGCCCTCCTCGCCAAGGAGCGCGACCCGTCCCTGGACGTGGTGGTGCTGGAGGCGGGACGGGTGGGGTCCGCCGCGTCGGGCCGCAACGGCGGGTTCTGCGCGGCGAGCCTCACCCACGGCCTGGAGAACGGCCAGGCGCGCTGGCCGGACGACATGCACGAACTCGAACGGCTCGGCTGGGACAACCTGCGCGCCATCGGCGCGACCCTCGCCCGGTACGGCATCGACGCCGAGTGGGAGCCGACCGGGGAGATGACGGTCGCGACGCGGGAATGGCAGGTCCCGGCGCTGGAACGGGCGGCGGAGAAAGCGTACGAGCTGGGCTGGGAGCCGATCCTGCTCGGCCCGGACGCCGTCCGCCGGGAGGTCGCCTCGCCCACGTACCTCGCCGGGCTGTGGGACCGCGACGCGGTCGTCATGGTCCATCCCGCGAAGCTCGCGTTCGGGCTGGCGGAGGCGTGCCGGTCCCTCGGCGTCCGCGTCCACGAGAACGCGCGGGTGACCGGGGTGCGCTCGGACGCCCGCAGGCTGCGGCTGAGCGGCGCGCACGGGTCGGTGACGGCCCGGCGCGTCGCGCTCGCCACGGGCGCGTTCCCGCCGCTGCTGCGGCGCATGCGCGGCTTCCTCGTCCCCGTGTACGACTACGCGCTGGTGACCGAGCCGCTGTCCCCGGCGCAGCGCGAGGCGATCGGCTGGAAGCACCGGCAAGGGCTCGGGGACGCCGGCAATCAGTTCCACTATTACCGGCTCACGGCCGACGACCGGATCCTCTGGGGCGGGTACGACGCCGTCTATCACTACGGCAACGGAATGCGGCGCGACCTGGAGAGCCGCCCCGCCACTTTCGCCACGCTGGCGCGGCATTTCTTCGCCACGTTCCCGCAGCTGGAGGGCGTCCGTTTCACGCACGCGTGGGGCGGTGTCATCGACACGTGCAGCCGTTTCTGCGCCTTCTACGGGACGGCGTTCGACCGCAGGCTCGCCTATGCGGCGGGGTATACCGGCCTCGGTGTGGGGGCCACCCGTTTCGGCGCGGACGTCATGCTCGATCTGCTCGGCGTGGGCCTCGCCCCCGGCGAGGAGACCGAGCGGACGCGGCTGGCGATGGTGCGCTCCAAGCCCGTCCCGTTCCCGCCCGAGCCGCTCAGGTACGGCGTCATCGAGCTGACCCGCCGCGAACTCGCCCGCGCGGACCGCGACGACGGCCGCCGCGGTCTCTGGCTCCGCACCCTGGACCGCTTCGGGCTCGGCTTCGACTCCTGACGGGGCCGCGCCGGCGGGATCAGTCCGGAGCCGCGTCGACGGTGCCGAAGACGAACGACGAGACCTCGAGGTACAGCTGCTCGGGATACGGCACGAAGCGGACCCTCCGGAGCCCCTGCTTCTGCCCCGCGGACTCGATGATGAACTCGCCGTAGCCGAGCGCCCGGCCCGTGTAGGAGCGCTTCAGCTCTATGTTGTCGACCTTCGCCATCGGCATCATCGCGATGTCCCGGTTGAGGACGCCGCGGATCACCATGATGCGGTGCTCGGTGACCAGGAAGAACTGCAGGGACCAGGCGGCGAGGTTCCAGAGCAGGTAGCCGAGGCTCACCAGCCACAGGAGCCAGATCCACGCCAGGCCGATGGTCACCTGGACGGCCGCGCACAGGATGAGGGCGGCGACCGCGTAGACGATCGGCAGCAGGAGGAGGGCGGGGTGCCGGCGCACGGCGATGACCCGTCCTTCGTAGGACATCAAGTACCTGTCGACCATCCGCGTCGTCGTGTCGTCGCGGTGGACCACCATGTCCTGCAGATTCACTGCGGTTTCCCATCGTGTCCGGTGGTCCAACGGTAGCCCAACGCGCGCGGGCCGTGCAGGTACCGCGGGGGTGATCGCGGCGGGTCGCGGCGGGGAACGGCGCATCGGCCTTGTGCGCGCCGGGCGCGCGGCTGATGATGTTCCGCATGGACGGCGTTGGGGAGCCCGGTCGGCAGCCGCAGGAGGGCCGTGCGGGCGCTCAGGGAGCGCAGGGGGAGTTCGCCCACGACGTCATGGGCCGCCCGATCTGGCGGCTGCTGCTGCGCGGCCTCGGCGTGTACCTGCCGGGCTGGCGGACGCCGGAGACGGTGCTGCGGGTGCCGGGCGGCGCGGTCGGGTTCGGGCCGCCCGCGTTCCTTGACGGCGACGCCGGGTTCGGATTGCAGCTCCCGGACCGGCGGAAGGGCCTGGAGCCCGACCGGGAGATCTACGTGCGGGGCCGGGAGAACCCGAGCTTCGGCATCGTCGTGGCGGGCCCGGCGGCGGCGATCGGCAGCCGGGTCGTGGACGCGGAGGTGCTGATGCGGTTCGCGCGGCGGCTGACCTTCGAGGAGCTGTTCGACACCGGCGACGCCGACTCGGTGCCGTACGCGGTGCGCGGCGCGCGCGCGGTGGAGAACGTGGTGTTCCTCGACCGCGCCGCGGGCGTCGGGCTGTGCGCGGAGGTCGAACCGGTGACGCGCGCGCTGCACTGCCCCCTGTACGTGCGGATCGGCGGCCCCGCTGAGCGGACCGTCCGCGCCTATGCCCCGAACCCCGAACACGTCCCGAACGGCGCCCAGCGCGAGAACGGGCCCGGCGCGGCCTACAGTGCGTCCTACGGAGCGGACGACCAGGCGGTGAGATCCCACAGCTGATGGGACGGCAGCCGCCGCAGCCGCTCGGTGGCGGACGACGGGTCCCAGAACACCTCGTCGCTCTCCAGCTCCAGCGACTGCGCGGCGGTCAGCACCGCGCACAGCAGCTCGTCGCGGGTGCGGACGGCCATCAGCGGCCCGATCTGCGCCACCGCGCCCGAACACTCCGACAGGGTGCGCAGGAGCGCCTTGAGCGCCTCCTCGTCCTCCGGAGCACGCGCGGGCTCCACACCGGGCGGCAGGCCCGGCTCGACGCGGGCGAGGCCGCCGCGGCGGTCGCCGCCGTTGGCGGTGAGGCCGTTCTTCGGCGGCTCGGTGCCGGCCGAGATGAGCAGCGCGCTGAACGCGCCGGCGAGGTCCTCGGCGGCCTGCCCGCCGAGGAAGTAGCGGCGCCGCTCGGGGGAGCCCGGCGCCGTCCCGTCGGTGCCCTCGGCCGTGCGGAACCGGACGTTCAGCCGGCTCGCCCGCACGCACCGCTCGTACATCTCGGTGAGGATGTCGTCGAGCTGCCCGTCGCGGGTCCACAGCCGCCCCGTGGCGGTCACGGACGTCCCGCCGGGGTGGTCGCGGGGGCGGCCGGTCAGCGCGGCCGTGACGGTGTCGTCGAGCTCGCCCTCGGTGAACTGGAGCAGCTCGGTGACGACGTCCTCGACGTCCTCCAGCGTGCGGGTGAGGGTGCGCTGCAGCTCGAGGATCTCCTCGCCGCCGCGCTCCAGCTCGGCGAGCCGGTCCAGCGCGCCCTCCACCTTGCCCTCGACGGCGGCGGCGCCGGCGCCGGTCACCGACCGCACCGACGTCTCGATCTCGGCGAGCTTGCGGCGCAGCGCGGCGAGCGTGATGCGCTGCTGCTCCAGGTCGTGCAGCCGGCCGGCCTGCACGCGCAGGTGCTCGTCGGCCTGGTGGACGCGCCCGGCCAGCTCCTCGACCTGCTCGTGGTTGTGGCGCAGCCGGCCGTCGAGCGCGGGCAGCACGTCCTGCTTGACCCGCGACAGCTCGGCGGTGAGCTGCTCGCCGACCGTGACCAGCACGTTGTTCTGCTTGGTGACCTGCTCGTTCAGCTCGTCGACGCGGCGGGTGAACGCGTTGGCCTGGTTGCGGGACTGCCGGCCCGCGTACAGTTCGAGCGCCCCGACCACGACGCACAGCACCACCAGGACGACCGTCGTCATGGCACTCCTCGGGCGGGGCGGTTCCTACCGGAATGGGTTTTGATCGCGACCATAACTTACGATCACGCGCGCCGACCGGAACTTACGTAACCGACTGATCTCAGTGACCCTCCGGTTTCATCGGCCCTTCACGCCCCGCCGTTCCTCGCAATGCGCATCCGCGCGGTCACGACTCGTCACAACCCTCGAATTGGGGCACGGTGGTGGTGACTTTCAGGCCCGCGGGATCGAACCATTTGTGCAGCAGCCGCGGCACGGTCCCGTCCTGGTACATCTTGGTGAGGACCTTGTTCACCTTCTCGCAGCCGTCCACGTCGTCCTTGCGCAGCCCGATGCCGTACGGCTCGTCGGAGAACGGCGCGTTGACGATCGCCACCTTGTGGCCCTCCTTGACGGCCTTCGCCGCCAGGCCCGCCAGGATCAGGTCGTCGGTCGAGACGGCGTCGAGCCGGTCCGAGGTCAGGCCGTCCAGGCAGGCGGCGTAGCCCTCGCGCTCCCCGACGTCCGCGGGAAGCGCCGCCACGCCCAGCTCGTCGTGGACGCGCGGGTACGACACCGACCCGGCGACCCGGCACAGCCGCTTCCCCGCGAGGTTGTGGACGTTCTTCACCGCCGACGCGTCGGACGCGCGGACCAGGATGTCCTGGTGCGCGACGTAGTACGGGCCCGCGAACGCCACGTCCAGCTTCCGCTCGGGCGTGATGGAGTAGCTCGCGACGACGAGGTCGACCTTGCCCTTCTCGATCAGGCTCTCGCGGGTCTTGGACGTCACCGGCGCGAAGCGCAGGTGCGAGCCGGTGACGCCGAGCCGCCGCGCGACCTCCCGGGCGACGTCGATGTCGAAGCCCGCGTAGGTGCCGCCGCTGCGCGACCCGACGCCGGGCTGGTCGGTGTTGACGCCGATCGTGAGGTCGCCCTTGTGCACGATCGACGTCTCGCCCGCGTCGGCGATCCCGCAGGCCGCCGCCGACAGCGCGGCCGTCCCGGCGGTCAGCAGCGCCGCCGCCGCGCGCAGGACGTTCCCGTTCCGCCGGATCCCCATGGTCCCCATCCCGCGCCTTCTCATCGCTGCCACCGGTACTCCGCCAGGCGCGGCCGCACTCCGGCGAGCGCGAGCGCGACGATGGCGATGCCCGCGACCGGCAGGATCGCGTACCAGCTGCCCGTGCCGTCCTCGCCGTCCTTCACGGCCTGCTGGAACGCCCCCCAGTGGATGCCGATCAGGGACTGCATGTCCTTGTCGTACCGGGTGAAGTCGGCCGTGGCCGCGCCGCGCGCCGCGGCGGCCTGCGCCTTCTGCCCGCCGTCGACGAGCGCGCGCATCCGGTGGTCGTTCTCCTGGACCCTCTGGTAGTCGGCCAGCACGCGCTTCAGGGCGTCCTCGGTGTCCACGGGCCTGGCGAGGTCGTCGACCCGGTTGGCCTCCGTGCCGAGGAAGCCGAGGAACGGCGCGCGTCCCTGCTCGACCGGCAGCCCCTTCTGCACGGCGGCGTTGTACTCGTCGAGGTTCCCGGCCTTCAGGTAGAGGACGGTCTGCGACTTCTTCAGGTAGACCTGCTCGTAGGAGTCGGCGCGGGCCGGGTCGAGCAGGAAGCGCGTCTCGTCGGCGTTCGCGCTGTTGCTGATGGCGCGCGCCCGCGACAGCGACAGGATCGGGTCGAACCCCTGCTCCTTCGCCCTGCGCAGGTCGTCCGCCTGCCCGGCGAGCATCGCGGCGCACGCGGCGACGAGGACGAGCGCGCCGAGCGTGGCGACGGCCAGCGCCGGGTTCAGCAGCCGCCGGAAGCGGCGCGCCAGGTACGCCTGGAGCCCCAGCAGGACGGCCAGCAGCACGATCCCGGTGACGACGACCCACAGGGTCCCCGACCGGACGTCGGAGCGCTTGTTCTCGTAGGTGTGCCGGACGAGCGTGCCGTTGTCGAGCGTCAGGTTGTACGCCTTGGGCAGCAGGTCGAGCTTCATCATGTCGGTCGCCTGCCGGTACAGGTCCAGGACCTTCTTCGGCGGCTGGCCGGAGGTGCGCCCCGACTGCTGGTCGAGCAGGAGCGCCTGCGAGGCGAGCCGCTCGTAGCGGCCGATGCCGTCCAGCAGGTCGCGGGCGGTGTCGTCCTCGGTGGTCTCGTCGGCGAGCTTCGCGGCCTTCAGCAGCGCGACGCCGGCGCGCTGCCGGTCCTGGTCGTAGCGGGCGAGGGCCTGGTCGCGGCCGCCGCCGGCCGCGGGTCCCGCGAGCAGCGCGTTGGCCAGCTGGGCGTCCATGTCCGACAGCTGGAAGTACATGTCGCCGGTCGCGACGACCTGCGGGCCCGCGTCCTTCCCGATGACCTTCACGCCGTCGCGGGCGTCGGCGATCGCCGCCCACGCCGCCACGAGCAGCGCCACGAGGACCACGGCGACGGCCGCGGTCAGCGCCCGGACCCGGCCCGCGACGGTGCGGGGGAGCGCCCGCGCGATGCCCGACGGCTCGCCGGGGACCGCGCGCCGCAACCGCCGCTCCGATGGGCGCTCCGGCGGCGGCGCCGCGCCGCCGGGAGCCGGGACGCCGCCTCCGGGACGGCCGGACGGTGCGCCCGGCGGTCCTCCCGGCGCCTGCTGGACGGCCGTCATGTCGCCTCGTCTCTGGTCAGCGTGATGGTGGTCCAGGCGCCGACGTGGATGCGGTCGCCCGCGGACACGGGGACCTCCTCGTTCAGCGGGATCGGATCGGTGGAGCCGTTCAGGCAGGTCCGGTTCCGGGAACCGGGGTCGACGAGCGTCCAGGAGCCGTCCGGCTTGGCCAGCAGCACGGCGTGGACGTGCGAGACGCCCGGGTCCTCCGGCGGCTCGCGCAGGTCGATCTCCGGCGGGGACGGCTGCGCCGAGCTGCGCCGCCCGATGCGGATCTGCTGCCCGGCGAGCGGGATCCGCCGCTCGGGCGCGTACGGCGGGAACGCCAGCCTCGCCGAGTCCGGGCCCTCCTCGGCGATGACCGCGTTGTAGTACTCGCGGTCGGCGGCCACCACGGCCGTCCAGCCCGTCGCGTTCGGCGCGGGCGGTGGAGGCGGCGGAGGCGGTCCCGGTGGTCCCGGGGGCGGTCCGGGCGGTCCTGGCGGTCCCGGGGGCGGGGGAAGCGGCCGGTCGGGCGTGGGCCTGCCGCCGCCGGTCGCGAAGTCGTAGCCGCAGATCTCGCAGAACCGGTCGGTGCCGGGCTCTCCGCAGTCGGGGCAGCGCCGCTCCCCGGACGGCGCCGCCGGCCCCCCGCTGGACGGGGACGCGGGGGGCGCGGCGGGCGCGCCGATGAGCTCGCCGCAGTCGTCGCAGTAGTCCGCGGACCGCGAGGTGTGGCCGTTGGGGCAGATCGCCATGCTCAGCCCTCGCCCCGCCGCGTCGGGACGGTCTCGTCCTTGCGGGTCGTCGGGGTCTCGGCGCCGCGCGTCCGGACGGTCTTGGTGGAGCGGGTGTCGAGCGTCATCTCGTCGGCCTTGTCGACGTCGCGCTTCAGCCGGACGGTCCCGGTGACCGGGTCGACGACGTCCACGACGCGGCGCAGCAGCGCGGTGATCTCCTCGTTGCCGGCCTGGTCGGCGAGCACGACCGCGCGGCCGAGCCGCGCGGTGGCGGTGTCGACGTCGCCCTTGCCGCGGGCCTCCAGGCCCTCCTGGATGGCCTGCGCCAGCTCGGCCTGCCCGGTGTAGTCGGCGACCCGCGAGTTGATCTTGGTGGAGAGGGCCTCGTCGTCGGTCCACTGCGCGAGGACGTTCCCGGTCGCCAGCACCTGCGCCTCCTCGCCGGGGGCGCCCGGCACGACCAGCTTCACCCAGGCGGCGCGGACCTCCTTGCCGATCTCGCCGGGCGGCACCTCGACGCAGACGTGGTAGTCGCGGCTCTCCGCGCCCCACGCGCCGAGCGGGTAGTCGCCGGCCTGCGGCGCCGACTCCACGCGCTTGCCGCTGAGGTCGTCCACCGACGGCATGACCTGCTTGACGAACTTCAGCGTCGCGGTCTTCGGCGTCCACACCCGCAGCGCCACGTCCGCGACGGCCTTGCCCATCGCCGCCTCCGTCATCGCCCGGAAGTCGGCGGCGAGGTCGTTGGTGTCGCGGATGAACTCGACGCTGCCGAGCATCGCGGACGCGATCCGGCGCAGCTCGGCGACCTCCCAGTCGGTGCCGATGCCGCGGCAGTCGCAGACGAACCGGCCCGCGCAGCGCGCCAGCGCGGCGTTGAGCTGCTCGGGCGTCTCGTGCTGGTTCTTGCCGTCGGTCAGCAGGATCGCCTGCCGGATCGCGCCGGGACGGGCGTCGAAGATCTGGTCGGCGAGCCGCAGCCACGACCCGATGGCGGTGCCGCCGGACGCCTTCAGCCGCTTCAGCTCCTGCTTGGCGCGCTGCCGGGCGCCGTCGGACGCCTTGACCAGGCCGGGCTGCTGCGGGAAGACCATCGACGCGGAGTTGGAGCCGGAGACGATGGCGAACTCGACGCCGTCGCGCAGCGTGTCCACCGCGGTCTGCGCGGCGGCGACCGCGGCGCGCAGCTTGCTGTCGGGGTACGACATCGAGCCGGACGTGTCGATGATGATCACCACGGCGGCGTCCACCGCGGACGGCGACGGCAGCGCCGGGCCGGTCGCCTCGACGGACACGATGGCGTGCACCTCGCGGCCGCCCGCGGGCAGGTACTTGTTCTGGTCGACCTTGATCGTGAATTGCGGCTGCTCGCTCATCGGTGCTGCTCCGTGCTCTCGGGGTGCGTGCGCGGGGGGACTGGGGGAGGGGGGAAGGGGATGACCGCGACGGTGATGTTGTCGCGCCCCCCGGCGTCGAGGGCGTGCCGCACGAGCGTCCGCGCGGCGCCGAGCGGGTCGGCGGCCGGGTCGGGCCGCTCGTTCTCGG